>NZ_JBOICG010000280.1:0-17983 GCF_050739995.1 Pseudomonas sp.
TGCTATCGGGAGCAAGCCCCCTCCCACATTTTGCTTTGTATAGTCCATGAGGAAACATTCCTTCACAGCCTTGCAACAATATCGCTACAAAATACTTAGGCGGCTACCTATCAACCGCCCGCCAGCCCGTATATAAAGTCACCCCACCGATCAGGCGAAGGGACGATTGACTGTCTCTAGACTTTACTGTTGACACAACTAGATGCAATTACGCATTTTGTCTCAATTGCGCAGGTTGGGGCTCAGGCGCAGCATGTCCAGCCCAACATCAACCCAACGCTCAGCGTCCTGGTGTAACTGGAAACTGTCGGGCACCAGTAGCCACTGGCCAATCAAGCCGTGGATGTAGGCATGGATGCACACCGCACCACGGGTGGTGTCCAGGTTCTCCGGAAGTTGCCCGCGATGGACCGCGTTGCGCAATGTCAGGCCGATGCGCAGGTTGCATTCCAGGCTGTGGGTCTGGCGTTGGCGCCGCATGTCACACATTTCATCGGTGAACTCGCACTTATGAAACAGGATTTCGTTGATGCGCCGGGTTTTCGGGTCCAGGGCCACTTGATGATAGAGATGAATCAACAGCTTGCGCATACAGCCCAGCGGGTCGACTTCATCCTCGCTTTCACTGGCCCTGGCCAATTCGTCCAGGGGCTCGTGCAGCGTGTCCAGCAGTGCCTGGAGCAAATCGGACTTGTTGCTGAAATGCCAATAGATGGCGCCGCGCGTCACACCGGCCAGCGTGGCGATATCCGCCAGCGTGGTCCGCGCAACGCCGCGCTGATAAAAGGCTTGCTCGGCGGCCTCGAGAATCTGGCTGCGCGTTTCCTGAGCTTCCTCTTTGGTGCGACGAACCATGGCAGTAAAACCTCAATCAGGGTACCGGGGACTATCGTTAACACAGAATTAATAGCGGTTAACGATCATCTGAATAATTGTGGGACGACACCGTCATGGGCGCCGAACGTACTAGAATCGAGGCTTTCAGCGGTGCTTTGTCAACATTCCGCGAAGCCTGTCAAGAGTTTACAAACAACCATGAACGTAAGTATATTGCGTAGCAAGCTACTTATCTACTCACAGCTTGTTTTTTACCCTTCCACACTGCTTGTGCGCATTCTGCGCGCCTGACCCGAGGATCTTCATGCAACTTAAGCCAGCTGTTACCGCTCTGGTTACTGCCGTCGCCCTGGCATCGCTGCTCAGCGGATGTAAAAAGGAAGAAGCGGCTCCGCCCGCTCAAACCCCTCAGGTCGGCGTGGTCACCATTCAACCGCAAGCCTTTACCCTGACCACCGAACTGCCGGGCCGCACCACGGCCTACCGCATTGCGGAAGTCCGGCCTCAGGTGAACGGCATCATTCTCAAGCGCCTGTTCAAGGAAGGCGGCGACGTGAAGGAAGGGCAACAGCTCTACCAGATCGACCCGTCGGTGTATGACGCCACCCTGAAAAGCGCACAAGCCAGCCTGACCCAGACCAAGTCCATCACCGACCGCTACAAGCAGTTGGTCGATGAGCAAGCCGTCAGCCGCCAGGAATACGACACCGCCGTGGCCAACCGCATGACGGCCGAAGCTAACGTGCAAACCGCCCAGATCAACGTGCGCTACACCAAAGTGTTTGCGCCGATCTCCGGGCGTATCGGCCGTTCTTCGGTGACCGAAGGCGCGCTGGTCAGCAATGGCCAGGCCGATGCCATGGCCGTGATCCAGCAACTGGACCCGATCTACGTCGACGTAACGCAGTCCTCGGCTGAAATGCTGAAACTGCGCCGCGACCTGGAAAGCGGCCAACTGCAGAAAGCCGGCGACAACGCGGCCAAGGTCAAGTTGACCTTGGAAGACGGCACTGCCTACGCCCAGGACGGCAAGCTGGAGTTCTCCGAAGTCTCGGTTGACCAGACCACCGGTTCCGTGACCCTGCGCGCCGTGTTCCCCAACCCTGATCACACCCTGCTGCCGGGCATGTTCGTACACGCCCAATTGCAAGCCGGCGTGAACAGCCAGGCCATCCTGGCGCCGCAACAAGGCGTGACCCGTGACCTCAAGGGTATCCCGACGGCACTGGTGGTGACCCCGGACAACAAGGTCGAGCAGCGCGTCTTGGTAGCGAACCGCACCGCCGGCGCCTATTGGCTGGTGGAAGATGGCCTCAAGGCTGGTGACCGCGTGATTACCGAAGGCCTGCAGTTCATCAAGCCGGGCATCGAAGTCAAGGTCAAGGACGCTGACAACGCTAAACCCGCCGGTACGGCTGCAGCGCCTGCTGCCGCTGCTGGTAAAGGGGAGTAATTCATGTCGAAATTTTTTATCGACCGTCCCATTTTTGCCTGGGTAATTGCCCTGGTGATCATGCTGGTCGGGGCACTGTCTATCCTGAAGTTGCCCATCAACCAATACCCGGCCATCGCGCCAACCGCCATCGACATCCAGGTGACCTACCCAGGCGCGTCCGCACAAACCGTGCAGGACACCGTGGTACAGGTGATCGAGCAACAGCTCAACGGTATCGACAACCTGCGTTATGTCGCCTCGGACAGTAACTCCGACGGCAGCATGACCATCACCGCAACGTTCAACCAGGGTACCAACCCGGACATCGCCCAGGTTCAGGTGCAGAACAAGCTGAACCTGGCGACCCCACTGCTGCCGCAAGAAGTGCAGCAGCAGGGTATCCGCGTGACCAAGTCGGTGAAGAACTTCCTGATGGTGATTGGTCTGGTGTCGGAAGACGGCAGCATGACCAAGGACGACCTGTCCAACTACATCGTTTCCAACATCCAGGACCCGATTTCGCGGACCGCCGGTGTCGGTGACTTCCAGGTGTTCGGTTCGCAGTACGCCATGCGTATCTGGCTCGACCCGGCCAAGCTGAACAACTACCAGCTCACACCGGTAGATGTCAGCAACGCCATCGCGGCCCAGAACGTCCAAGTGGCCACCGGCCAATTGGGTGGCCTGCCTGCCCTGCCCGGCACTCAGTTGAACGCCACCATCATCGGCAAGACGCGTCTGCAAAGCGCTGAAGAGTTCGCCAAGATCCTGATGAAGGTCAACGCTGACGGCTCGCAAGTGCGCCTCGGCGACGTGGCGCGTATCGAGCTGGGCGGCCAGAACTACAGCATCAGTGCGCAGTTCAACGGCAAGCCCGCTTCCGGTATGGCCATCAAGCTGGCGGCCGGTGCCAACGCTCTGGACACCGGTAAAGCCATCCGCGCTACCGTGGCGTCCCTGGAGCCGTTCTTCCCGCCAGGCATGAAGGCGGTGGTGCCGTATGACACCACTCCAGTGGTGACCGAATCGATCTCCGGTGTGGTCGACACCCTGGTCGAAGCGATCGTGCTGGTGTTCCTGGTGATGTTCCTGTTCCTGCAGAACTTCCGCGCCACCATCATCACCACCATGACCGTACCGGTGGTATTGCTGGGCACCTTCGGTATCCTCGCAGCAGCCGGTTTCACCATTAACACCCTGACCATGTTCGGTATGATCCTGGCCATCGGCTTGCTGGTGGACGATGCCATCGTCGTGGTGGAAAACGTCGAGCGGGTAATGGCCGAGGAACACCTGTCGCCGAAAGAGGCGACGGTCAAGTCCATGGGCCAGATCCAGGGCGCCCTGGTCGGTATTGCCCTGGTACTGTCGGCGGTACTGTTGCCGATGGCGTTCTTCGGTGGTTCCACGGGTGTGATCTACCGGCAGTTCTCCATCACCATTGTTTCGGCGATGGCGTTGTCGGTGCTGGTTGCCCTGATCTTCACCCCGGCCTTGTGCGCCACCATGCTCAAGCCAATCGACCCGGAAAAACACGGCCAACCCAAGCGTGGTTTCTTCGGCTGGTTCAACCGCACCTTCGACAGCGGCGTTCAGAAGTACGAGCGCGGCGTGGGCGGCATGATCAAGCACAAGATCCCAGCGTTCCTGGTGTATGCGCTGATCCTGGCCGGCATGATCTGGATGTTCACCCGTATTCCAAGCGCGTTCCTGCCTGAGGAAGACCAGGGTGTGATCTTTGCCCAGGTACAGACGCCGGTAGGTTCGTCGGCTGAACGTACGCAAAAAGTCATCGACGACATGCGTGCCTTCCTGCTGAACGACAAGGAAGGCGAGCCGGGCGAAGGCAAGGCCGTGAAGTCGGTGTTTACCGTGAACGGTTTCAACTTCGCGGGTCGTGGCCAGAGCTCGGGCCTTGCATTCGTGATGCTCAAGCCGTGGGGCGAGCGTGATGCTTCGCAGTCGGTGTTCGAAGTGGCCAAGCGTGCCCAGGGTTACTTCTTCGGGGCCTTCAAGGACGCCATGGTTTTCGCCATCGTTCCGCCTTCGGTTCTGGAACTGGGTAACGCGACCGGCTTCGACGTGTTTCTGCAAGACCAGGGTGGCGTCGGCCACGAAAAACTGATGGCTGCCCGTAACCAGTTCCTGGGTGCGGCGGCACAAAGCAAGATCCTGGCGGGCGTACGCCCCAACGGCGTGAACGATGAGCCGCAGTACGAGCTGACCGTCGACGACGAAAAAGCCAGCGCCCAAGGCATCAGCCTGTCCGAGATCCAGCAGACCCTGGCGATTGCCTTGGGTGGCAGCTACGTCAACGACTTCATCGACCGTGGTCGTGTGAAGAAGGTGTACGTGCAGGGTGACGCGGCCAGCCGCATGTCGCCGGAAGACCTGGACAAATGGTACGTACGCAGCACCTCCGGCAAGATGGTGCCCCTGTCGGCCATCTCCTCGGGCAAGTGGATCTACGGTTCGCCGAAGCTCTCGCGTTATAACGGTGTAGCGGCGATGGAAATCCTCGGTACCCCGGCACCGGGTTACAGTACCGGTGACGCCATGGCGGAAGTCGAGCGTATTGCCAAGGATCTGCCGGCCGGTATCGGCTACTCGTGGACCGGCCTGTCGTACGAAGAACGTCTGTCCGGCTCCCAGGCGCCTGCGCTGTACGCCCTGTCGCTGCTGGTGGTGTTCTTGTGCCTCGCGGCACTGTACGAAAGCTGGTCGATCCCGATCGCAGTGATTCTGGTGGTACCGCTGGGTGTGATCGGTGCTCTGATCGCCACGAGCTTGCGCGGCCTGTCCAACGACGTGTTCTTCCAGGTGGGCTTGCTGGTAACGGTGGGCCTGGCAGCGAAGAACGCCATCCTGATCGTGGAGTTCGCCAAAGAACTCCACGAGCAAGGCAAAGGCATCGTCGAGGCGGCCATCGAAGCGTCCCGCATGCGTCTGCGTCCGATCATCATGACGTCCATGGCGTTCATGCTCGGCGTACTGCCGCTGGCGATCTCCACCGGCGCAGGTTCAGGCAGCCAGCACGCGATCGGTACCGGCGTAATCGGCGGTATGATCACGGCCACTGTCCTGGCGATCTTCTGGGTGCCACTGTTCTACGCAACCGTGTCCTCCGCCGGTGAACGCAAGAAACCGGTGACTACTGAAACTCCTAAAGAGGCTGGCCAATGAGCAAGTCGCTACTTTCCCTAGCCGTCACGGCATTCGTGCTCAGTGGCTGCTCCTTGATACCTGACTACCAGCGCCCCGAGGCGCCGGTAGCAGCTCAGTTCCCGCAGGGGCCGGCGTATTCGTCGGCCCAGGCGCCGAGCCAGGCTGCTGCCGAGCAAGGCTGGAAGCAGTTTTTCCATGACCCGGCCCTGCAACAGTTGATCCAGACCGCACTGGTGAACAACCGCGACCTGCGTGTCGCGGCCCTGAACATCGACGCGTATGCCGCGCAGTACCAGATCCAGCGAGCCGACCTGTTCCCGGCTGTTTCGGCCACGGGCAGCGGCAGCCGCTCGCGTACCCCGGCCAAACTGTCGAGCACAGGCGAATCGACTATCGCCAGCCAGTACTCGGCAGGCCTCGGGATCAGCTCATATGAGCTGGACCTGTTCGGTCGCGTACGCAGCCTGAGCGAAGAAGCGCTGCAGAAGTACTTCGCCACTGAAGAAGCCCGACGCAGCACCCAGATCAGCCTGGTGGCCAGCGTGGCCAACGCCTACCTGACCTGGCAGGCCGACAAGGAACTGCTCAAGCTGACCCAGGACACCCTGGGCGCGTTCGAGCAGAGCTATAAGCTGACCTCGCGCAGCAACGAAGTCGGCGTGGCCTCGGCCCTCGACCTCAGCCAATCGCGCACCTCGGTGGAAAACGCCCGTGTGCAACTGGCTCGCTATACCCGCCAGGTGGCCCAGGACGAAAACAGCCTGACCCTGCTGCTGGGCACCGGCCTGCCGGCGAATCTCGCCAGCAAGCCACTGTCGGATGACCTGCTCAGCGAAGTACCGGCCGGCTTGCCGTCGGACCTGCTGCAACGTCGTCCCGACATCGTGCAGGCGGAGTACAACCTCAAGGCTGCCAACGCCAATATCGGCGCGGCCCGTGCAGCGTTCTTCCCCAGCATCAGCCTGACAGCCAGTGCCGGTACCGCCAGCCCGACCCTGGGCGGCCTGTTCAAAGGCGGCTCGGGCACCTGGTCGTTCGCCCCGCAAATCAATCTCCCGATCTTCAACGCCGGTAGCCTGCGCGCAAGCCTGGACTACTCGAAGATCCAGAAAGAGATCAACGTGGCCAACTACGAGAAGGCTATCCAGACCGGCTTCCAGGAAGTCTCCGATGGCCTCGCCTCGCGTGCGACCTACAAGCAGCAGCTGGATGCCCAGCGTGGCTTCGTCGCGGCCAACCAGGACTACTACCGCCTGGCCGAGCGTCGCTACCGCATTGGTGTCGACAGCAACCTGACGTTCCTCGATGCCCAGCGCCAACTGTTCAGTGCCCAGCAATCGCTGATCACCGACCGCCTGGCGCAGCTGACCAGCGAGGTCAACCTGTACAAGGCCCTCGGTGGTGGCTGGAGCGAGCAGACCGCGAAGAACGAGCCGCTGAAAGAAGAAGCACCGGCACTGAAGTTGTTCTGATAACGCCTGTGTGAACGAAGCCCACCTCTTGGTGGGCTTTGTGCTTTTTGTGGCCCGTCAACTTGCGTTCGATCATCGCCCACAACCCGCTCTCCCCTACTTTCATCACGCCCATACCGCCAAGCACCATGGCCCGCACCTGCATAACCCCAATAACAACAGGTCCGACACCATGAGCACTCTCCACCCGCGCCAGCTGCTGCTGGCCACCGCTGTTGCCAGTCTTGCCTTACCCGTCGTCGCCGAAGAACACGGCTTTCTCGAAGACGCCAGCGCCAACCTCAACCTGCGCAACTTCTTCTTCAACCGTAATTACACCAACCCGACCAAAGCCCAGGGTGGCGCGCAGGAATGGACGCAGAGTTTCATCCTCGACGCCAAATCCGGCTTCACCCAAGGCACGGTGGGCTTTGGATTGGATGTGCTGGGCTTGTATTCGCAAAAACTCGATGGCGGACGCGGTACCGGTGGCACCCAACTGCTGCCACTGGACCACGATGGGCGCCCGGCGGATAACTTCGGGCGCCTGGGAGTCGCGTTCAAAGCGCGCATTTCGAAGACTGAACTGAAGGTCGGCGAATGGATGCCAGTGCTGCCAATCCTGCGTGCCGACGATGGTCGCTCGCTGCCGCAAACCCTGCGCGGTGGGCAGATTACGTCGAAAGAAATCGACGGCCTGACTTTGTATGGCGGCCAATTTCGCGCCAACAGCCCGCGTGACGACAGCAGCATGACGGACATGTCGATGTTCGGTAAAACCGCCTTCACCTCCGACCGCTTCAACTTCCAGGGCGGCGAGTACGCGTTCAACGACAAACACACCCAGATCGGCCTGTGGAATGCCCAGCTCAAGGACATCTACCGCCAACAGTTCGTCAACCTGATCCACAGCCAGCCCGTAGGCGACTGGACCCTGGGCGCCAACCTCGGTTTCTTCTATGGCAAGGACGACGGCAGCGCCCGCGCCGGCAGCCTGGACAACAAGACCTGGTCCGGCCTGTTCTCCGCCCGCTACGGCGGCAACACGTTCTATGTCGGCCTGCAAAAGCTCACTGGCAACAGCGCCTGGATGCGCGTCAACGGCACCAGCGGCGGCACCCTGGCCAACGACAGCTACAACTCCAGCTACGACAACGCCCAGGAAAAATCCTGGCAAGTGCGCCACGATTACAATTTCGCCGCCCTCGGCATTCCCGGCCTGACCCTGATGAACCGCTACATCAGCGGCAGCAACGTACACACCGGTACGATCACCGACGGCAAGGAATGGGGGCGCGAGAGCGAAGTAGGTTACACCGTGCAAAGCGGCACATTCCGTGACCTCAACGTCCGCTGGCGCAACTCCACGATACGCCGCGACTACAGTAACAATGAGTTCGATGAAAACCGGTTGATCGTCAGTTACCCAATCAGTCTGCTGTAAACCGGCGCTTCACTTGCTGTATGGTGCGCGCCTGCCGCTGCTGACCGACCCAGCAGCGGCCTTTATTCGGGCCTGCGTACACCATGAAATCCTTCATCTTAGCGACCGCCCTGCTAGCCTTGGCCTTGAGCCTTGGCGGTTGCATCAGCGCACCTATTCCCCTGACGCCACAGACCGCACAGCGTTTGCAGGCCCAGACGCCGATCCGGTTTCTGCTGACTTTCGATGACGGCCCTAGCGCCTCGGGCTACAACAACCCGAGCCGCTCAGTGATCGCAGACCTGGCAAACAACCCGGTGCTGCCAGGCATCAAGGCAGTGTTCTTCCTGCAGACCGAAGCGTCGCGCTCCGGTGGCAGCCCGCGAGGACACAAGACCATGGAGCGTGAATACGCGGCTGGGCACGTCTTGGCGTTCCACACGGCCACCGCGTTCCACACCAACCACCGCTGGCTGAATGACGTCGAGCTGGAAAGCACCCTCACCCAAGGCGCCGCCCATATTGCCGCGATCACCGGCGCCCAGCCCACCCTGGTGCGCCCGCCTTTCTGGAACTACGACAAGCGCACTTTTGCCGCCTATCAACGCCACGGCCTGCACGTATTGCTGACGGACCTGAGTGCCAATGACGGCAAGATCTGGGGTTTCAATGGCAGCCCGCGTCGCCGCGCCAATCTGTACCGGCAACTGTCGGTGGTGCGCGAACGCATTGCCCAGGGAGCGTTGCCGACAGTGGACGGTGTGATCCCGGTGGTGGTGACCTTCCACGATATCAACCGCTACACCGCGCGGCACATGCAGGAGTATCTACAGATCCTGATGGACAGCGCCCGCATCAACGGCATGAAGATCGCCGCCGAGCCGTTCTACACCGACCACGCCACCCTGGAACGCGCAGCGCTGGCGCGGACGGTCAAGGACATGAACGAAGTGGTGCATTTACCGGGCGTGTGGAACTGGGTATGGGACGCGGATTCCCACTGACACGCCGAAACCAATGTGGGAGGGGGCTTGCCCCCGATGAGGGAGTGTCAGTTGATAGATCTTTGACTGACACACTGCCATCGGGAGCAAGCCCCCTCCCACATTTTTGAGCGTATTTCAGTCTTGGCGCGACTCGATCCCCAATTCATCCCACACTGACTCGGCCAAGTGAAACGTCGCATTCGCCGCCGGAATCCCACAGTAGATCGCGCTCTGCATCAGCACCTCCTTGATCTCGGCACGCGTCACGCCGTTACTGGCGGCGGCGCGCAGGTGCAGTTTGAGTTCTTCACTGCGATTCATACCGATCAACATAGCGATGGTGATCAGGCTGCGGGTGTGCCGCGGCAAGCCGGGACGGGTCCAGATGTCACCCCAGGCGTGGCGGGTGATCATTTCCTGGAACTCGCTGTTGAACTCGGTCAAGGCATTAAGGCTGCGATCGACATGAGCATCGCCCAGCACCTCGCGACGCACTTGCAGGCCGTCAGCGTAACGTTGTTTCTCGTCCACAAAATACTCCTCAACAACGTGTAGTGAGCGGGCTTGCCCCGCGCTGGGGGGGCGCAGCCGACCCAACAAGGACACCGCGGGGTTTCAGAAAGACCGAAGTGCCTGGATTTGGGGCGGCTTCGCCCCCCCAGCGCGGGGCAAGCCCGCTCACTACAGATACTGCGCTCGTCACCCCACCGCTTAACTGACTGGCAAGCCTCCTCCCACATGTGAATCTTTATTGCCCTGACACCTGCGTACGATATTTCCCACACCAAGGCCTCCCTACAGCAACCGTGGTGATGGTAGTGTGTAGAAATGTTTCTGACTTATTGATCAGAAACCTCTTACTCACTATCTGCAAAGGAATGCCTCTAACAATGCACTTTCCACTCAAAAAACTGGTAGCCGCCACCCTGTTCGCGGCCAGCCTCTCGGCAGTCGCCACACCCGCTTTCGCCAACATCAGTGCAGAACAAAGCGCAACGATCATCAAACATTTCAGCGAAACATCGGTCACCGATTTCCGTAGTTTCCTCACTACCCTGGCCAAAGGCGATCTGGCGAAAACCGATGACGTCGGCCCGGCCATTGAGGCCTTTTTGGCCAACAAAACCCTGAACGCCGACCAGCAGAACGAAATCAATCGCCTGCTCGGCATTTACACGCGGGTGAAATACGGCAAAGCCGCTCTCGAAACCCTGCGCGAGCTGGTGGAAATCCCGACGTTCAATGTGGACGGCCTGCCGCAGTACAAAAACCCGGAGTTTCTCAAGATCGCCGACAAGATCCAGAGCCTAGCCAAATCGTTCAACCTGAACTTCCGTAACGTCGACAACCGCGTGTACGAAATTTCCCTGGAAGGCAGCGGCGATGAAGTCGTCGGCATCCACGCCCACGCCGACGTGGTACCGGTGACTCCGGAAAACTGGGTGCTCAAGGACGGCACCAAACTCGACCCGTTCAAAGTCACGCTGATCGGCGACCGCATGTATGGACGTGGCACCGAGGATGACAAGAACGGCATCGTCGTGGCCATGTACGCCATGAAAGTGATCAAGGAAGAAAAGCTGCCGCTGGCGCGCAACTTCAAGTTGCTGGTAGACACGACTGAAGAAACCTCCGGCGATGCGATCCCGTACTACTTCGAACACAACCCGGTTCCGCAATACAACCTGGCGCTGGATGGCGGCTACCCGGTGGTGATTGCCGAGAAAGGCTACGGCACCGTGATGGCCACCTTCCCGGTGCGCAAAGGTGAAGGCAAAGGCGCTGAAATCATTTCGATGACCGGCGGCATGGCCACCAACCAGATTCCTTCGGTGTCCGTCGCCACGCTGGTCAGCGACAAGCCCGCTGAACTGGCCGCCAGCCTGGAAAAAGCCGGTGCCGAATACGCCAAACAAAATGGCGGCGACTTCCAGGTGGTGGCCAAGGTGGTCGGCAAAGAGGTCAAGCTGACGGTCACTGGCGTGTCCGCGCATTCGTCGGAACCGGAGTCCGGCGTCAACCCGGTGGCGCGCATGTTGGTGCTGATCAACAGCCTCGACGGCAAGATCGCCCTCAAGCACAACCATATCACCGACGCCGCACGCTATGCCGCCGACAACTGGGGTCTGGATTACCTGGGCGGCAAGCTGGGCGTGGGCTTCTCCGATGCCTTCATGGGGCCGCTGACCACCTCGCTGACCTTTGTCGGCCTGGATGCCAAAGCCTTCAAACTGGCGGTGAACCTGCGAGTGCCCAAGGGTAAAACCCCGGACGTGCTCAAGGCCGAAATCGCGGAAAAACTCAGCGCCTGGGACAAGCAATCCAAGGTCAAGGTGAGCTTCACCTACTCAGTCGCCGCGCCGATGTACCGCAACCCGGAAGGCGAATGGGTCAAAGCCTTGTTGGCCGTGGCCAGCGAGAACCTGGGCATGGAGCACAAGTTCGGCACCTCGGCCGGCGCCACCTCCGTGCATGAATTGCCTAATGGCGTGCAGTTCGGCTTGGCGCGCCCGGAAGTCAAGTACACCGGTCACACCGACGGTGAGTTCAAGACGGTCGACCAGTTCCTGCTCGACCTGCAAATCGTCACCGAGATGATGGGCCGCGTCGGGCAGTTGCCAAAGCTCTAAGGCCCATTGAGCCCGCCGCAATGGCGGGCTCAATGCATCAGAATATCTTCGAAGAACCCACCGATCGGCAGGGTGGGATGACACAGCTGGATCTCCAATACCCACACCATCTCGCTGGGCGTGATCTCCAAGTCCGCGAGCTCCTTGTTCCCGAACAACGCATGGGGGAAGTCCGCAATACGGTGGCCTGCCAGATTGCGTGACAGCCGCCAGCCCTTGGCCACGGCGCGCGCTTCGGCAAAGTCATAAAGCTCGCAGCCGGTCATGCCCCGCAGCCATGCTTCGCGGGTTTCATCGAAGACTTCGTGCAACACCCTCCTGCACTCCAGATGCAACGGCGCCTCACCGAAGATGAAGGTATCGCCATAGTCGCCCTCGTAGCCGTCCCACACCGGGCCAAGATCCACTACCACGATGTCGCTGGGGCGCAGTGTGCGCCATGGGTCGATGCCTTCGCGGGACGGACGCACCGTGTCGTCGCCAAAACGGATGTAGGTGGGGTGCCAGGTATGAGACGCACCCATGGCCTGCAACTGGTCGGCGGCCATTTCCAAGGCGGCGCCGGTGGTCATGCCGACTTTCAATTGGCTGGCGATGGCCGCCAGCGCACGTACGCTTTTCTCACGCGCTGCGAGCATGCCGTCAAGGGAATAACGCGGCCCGACTTTTTCCCAGGTTTCATCCAGTGTACTGAGCAACGTATTGGCGCTCGACTGGCCACTGGGCACAAAGGCTTCCGCGACAAAACGATGGCTCGGCAAGCCCGCCTCCAGACACTCTGCACGCGTTTGGCTGATCATGGCGCCGTTACCGCACGCATACACCTGAGCCGCTTCCCAGGGGTGCCCGTGGCCCAGCGCAACCTCCTGCACCCTGCCCTCGGATGCCAGTACCGGATGCCAGTGAAAACGCGGATGGTCGATGACCGATTGATCGAGGAATGCGCGGTCGTAGAAATCTGCCGCCTGCGCACCGCCCCAGTAAAACGTCACCTCGACCTCGCGCTTCAAGGCGGTCAGCAGGATCGGCTTGATACCCGCGTAGCCGGTGCCCGTGGCGAACAGGACCACAGGTGCAGCGTCATCGTCCTGCCAGGTGCAGGCACCAAAAGGCCCTTCCAGTTGCAACAGATCGCCGGCCTCAAGAGCGCCCAGAAGGGCCTCGGAAAACAACCCGCCGCTCACCCGGCGAATCTGAAACACTAGGCGTCCATCGCCTTCGGCCGGCAGGTTGGCGATCGAGAAGCAGCGCGAGTCACCGTCGACCAGACGGAACTTGAGGTACTGCCCCGCCCGCACCGCCAACGACATATCCGGCATCAGGACCAACTCAATGATGTCGGGGCTTAGTGCACGCTTGCTCAGCACCGTCGCTTCGACAACCAGCGCGGGCGTGTCCAGCGACCAGCCGGGAATTTCCAGGCGCATATCAGTGTCGGCATGGCTCTGGCACAGCAGCATTTCATTGGCCGCCAGGGGATAGCATGGCGCGGGAGCGCCCGGCGCCAGCTGCTTGGCCCGGTAGTGCCCCTCAGCGACGACGACCTTGCAGGAACCACACGCTCCGCGCCGACACGAGAACGGCACGGACAGGCCGCTGGCGAGCATCGCGTCCAGCAACAGTTCGTCACCGGCTTCAAAGGTTTTCCCCGAGGGGGACAGTTCGATGACATGGCGTGTATTCATAAAGACCTCGGGGTGAGTGAGGCTTGATTGTTGCGCTAGACTAGGCCCATTAAAACCTCCAGTTTTGGATACTTCAGATGGTCCAGATGCGTAAATGGCGTCCACTGCTCAAGCTGGATGAAAGTACCCGCCAAGCCTCCTATCGCAAAATTGCCGAGGGCCTGGTGGCCGCGATCGTCGAGGGGCGCCTGCCGCCCGGCACACTGTTACCGGGCACACGGGAAATGGCGCAGTTGCTTGACGTCAACCGCAAGACGGTCATCCTGGCCTACGAAGAAGCCTTGACCAAAGGCTGGCTGATCAGCGAGCCGCGACGCGGGACGTTCGTCAATGCGCAACTGGCGTCCACGCCAACGCCTCGCGGCGCACAACATTCTTTTGCCCCGCCATTGCTGGAGCAAGCGAGCGTTCCGTACTTCGCCCAGAATGCCCAAGTGATCGCCCTGCAACATCGGCATGACGCTCTGTTTTTCGATAACGGCGCCTGCGACCACCGCTTGCTGCCCCAGGCCGTATTGCATCGCTACTACCGCAACGCCCTGCGCAACAGCTTTGCATCCAACTCCGTACGTTATGGCAGCGAAGGCACCGGCTATGAATTGCGTTGCGCGCTGGCGGAGATGCTGCGCAACAACCGTGGGCTGGCCGTCAGTGCCGAGAATATCTGCCTGACCCCAGGCACCCAGGTGTCGCTGTTCCTGACCGCCAGCCTGCTGATCCAACCGGGTGATGTGGTGCTGGTAGAACGCCTGAGCTACCCACCGGCGTGGGAGATCTTCCGCAAGCTCGGTGCGCAACTGGTCATGGTCGATATGGACGACGAAGGCTGTCGAACGGACCATATCGAGCGGTTATGCCACACGCACAACGTGAGGATGATTTATCTCACACCACACCATCAGTTCCCCACCACCGTGAGCCTGCATGCGGCACGCCGACAGCATCTATTGGCATTGGCGGCGCTGCACAATTTCTGCGTGATCGAAGAAGACTACGACCACGAATACCACTTCAACGGACGGCCGTACTTGCCGTTGGCCAGTGATAACGCGCAACGCCATGTGATCTATATCGGCTCGCTATCCAAGGCGCTGGGCGCAACCTTCCGATGCAGCTATGTCGTCGCCCCCGCCAGCGTGATCGAGGTGCTACAGAGGAGCGCGGCCCTGGTGGTAGGAGATAGCGACGCGGTCGCGCAGAAGATGCTGGCGGACCTGATCAACCATGGCGAATTGAAGAAACACCTGCGCCGCGTTTCGAAAGAATACGCGGCGCGCCGAGAGGTATTGCAGAGCTGTCTACAGGAGGCATTCGGCGAGCGTATTCAGGTACGTGAGCCCGAAGGCGGCCTGGCACTCTGGGTGCGCTTCCAGGATGAAACAGACGTTGATCAGTTGGTAAAAGCGGCCCAAGGCCAGGGCGTCGTGGTGCGCAGTGCACGTCAGTTTTCGCCGATGAACCTACCGGAAAATGCCCTGCGCCTGGGCTTTGCCTCGCTTGATCGGGATGAGATCCGTCAAGCCACGCTGCGCCTGGCGCGGGCTTTGAACACGCGGTGAGCACACACACGCCGATCATCAGTGATCGGCGGTTTTGTCAGAGAGGGAGCAGGAAACGCGACTTCTTTTCCACCCGGGCCAATTCGGGAAACTCAAGCAGCAACGCCCGGTTGCCCCGGCCAATGTGTTCCATCACCGCCCGGGTTATGTACTCACGTACCATGCCGGTCGAGACGTAATACATGGCCCAGGCTTGCTCAGGCGTGCAGTGGCCGATCTGCTCTTCAATTTCCTTGTACGCGTTGTCATCATCCGATTTCACGTCGTACGGGTAATCACGTTGGCCCATGATTCATCTCCCTCTCCGGGACTTCTGTGCAAAGCCCCTTGGTCAGTCACCCAATCACGTACCGCTCTTCACTTTGGTCCACACACGCGTGCGAATTCGCTCCAGCTTCAACGGCAGCGGCTCAAGGGGAACCAGCGTGGCGATGGTCTCTTTGGAAGGATAAATCCAAGGGTCGTCACGCAGTTTCTGCTCCACAAGGTGAGTGGCATCCTTGTTGGCGTTCGGGTACAGCGTGTGGTTTGAGCTTTTGGCAATCACGTCGGGCTCAAGCATGTAGTTGATGAACGCCACCCCTTGCTTGGCGTGGGGTGCGTCCTTGAGCAGCACAAAGTTTTCCGACCACACCAGCCCACCCTCACGCGGCAGGCTGTAGGCAATCTTGCGGCCGGTGTTGTTTTTCTCATTGATGGCCTTGGCCGTCAGCGCCCCGCTCGCCCAACTCACCACCACACAAATATTGCCATCGGCAAAGTCGGCATCGGTTCTGGATGAGTCGAAGTAAAGAATGTAAGGGCGGATTTTCAGCAGCAGCGCCTGGGCCTTCTGGTAATCCTCAGGGTTCTGGCTGTTGCTCGGCAGACCGAGGTAATGCAAAGCGATGGAGATGATTTCGCTGGGCGAGTCCATCATCGCCACGCCACACGACTTCAGCTTGCTGATGTTTTCTTCTTTGAAGATCAGATCCCAGCTGTCCACCGGGGCGTTGTCACCCAAGGCTGCCTTGACTTTATCGACGTCGTAACCGATGCCGGTGGTGCCCCATAAATAAGGCACGGCGTACTTATTACCGGGGTCATTGGTCGCCAGCAGCGCCAGCATGTCCGGATCGATATGGGCATAGTTGCTCAATTGGCTGCGATCCAGCGGCGCCAGGACGCCCGCCTGGATCAGGCTTGGCAAGACATTGGAGGTGGCGACGACGACGTCATACCCGGTGCGACCGGCCATGACCTTGCTCTGCATGATCTCGGCGCTGTCGAAGGCATCCAGGTGCATCTTGGTGCCGGTCTTCTGCTCGAATTCCTTCGGCGTTTGCGGTGCGATCAACCCGAACCAGTTGTACAGGTTCACCTGTGCCCCAGCCGCTGCCGCCGGCAGGTTTGCCCCCATGCAGACCAGCGAGGCCAGAAACATGGCGCGCAAATGTGATTGACTCATTTAACCATCCTTGTCAAAACGACAGGCCCTCATGGCCTTTATCCGCTGGAGGGTGAATATACCCGGCACCTTCGATTAGTAAATACCTACAAATACTTAGCGCCGACCCACGAGTCCCTAACCCTAAAGGGGTAGACCATGTCACTCGACCTTCACAACCTGGCCTGGCACCGGTCGGCTGGGAAGCTGATCATGCAACTCAATCGTCCGGCGTTCTGGAGTTCGCTGGTGCGCGTATTGAATGAATACGTGCAAGTCGATAATTGGGTTGTACTGGTATTCGGCGACCAACACGTCCAGGTCATCAGTGTGCCCGAGGTGGCCGATGCGGAAGAGGTCGACGCCCTGACACAACATTATGTAAAGGGCCTGTTCCTGCTAGACCCGTTTTACATCGCCAACCGTGAAAACCCGCAGAGCGGCTTTTTCCATTTGTCCGACATTGCGCCAGAGCATTTTCTGACCACCGAGTACTACCAGCGCTATTTCGAACAGTACATTTCCGTGGATGAGGTGCAGTACAACGTCCAACTGGATGCGGGCAGGACACTCTGTATTTCATTGGGCAGTCAGGTCCGATTTGGACCGGAGCAAATCACCACGCTGGATATCATCAAGCCCTGGGTGACGGCCTTGATGCATCAACGCATGTGTTTTGAGAATGAGGTCGAAAAAAACCTCAGTGAATCGCCTCCCTGGTCAGAAGCGATTATTCAACTGGGGACACAAATCACAACACGGGAAAAGGACGTGCTCACGTTGCTGCTCAGTGGTTTCTCCAACAAGGAGATCGCCGGGAAACTGTCGCTGTCGGCCGAAACCATCAAGGTGCACCGGCGTAACCTCTACAACAAGTTGAACATCAAATCCCAATCCGAGCTCTTCGCGCGATTCTTCATGCCAAAGCCGGAGCCCCACACGACGAACTCAAGCCTGCAACTTGCGGTTGCCGAGCAATAAAACGCACAAACAAAAACGCCGATCATCTCTGATCGGCGTTTTTGTTGAATATGGAGCGGGAAACGAGACTCGAACTCGCGACCCCGACCTTGGCAAGGTCGTGCTCTACCAACTGAGCTATTCCCGCAAATGGCGTCCCCTAGGGGACTCGAACCCCTGTTACCGCCGTGAAAGGGCGGTGTCCTAGGCCACTAGACGAAGGGGACACGCTACTGAAACACATGGTGTGTATTTCAGTGCCCAGAGGTTAAATCCGAAGATCATGCCCTGGTTTCACTCAGTGCCGCCCGAGAGCCACACTGCTTAAACTTGGAGCGGGAAACGAGACTCGAACTCGCGACCCCGACCTTGGCAAGGTCGTGCTCTACCAACTGAGCTATTCCCGCATATTGGCGTCCCCTAGGG
>NZ_JBOICG010000281.1:0-4284 GCF_050739995.1 Pseudomonas sp.
CTATTCGCCTTATTCCGACCTTTAGCGTCGGAATTGGTCAATTTTTGTGCTATATTCCGCGCCCGCGATTTTCATCGATTAGCCACCGGTCACTGACATGCAAGCAGCCAAACCACTTTTCGACTATCCCAAGTACTGGGCCGAATGCTTCGGACCGGCGCCTTTCCTGCCGATGAGCAGGGCGGAGATGGATCAGCTTGGCTGGGACTCCTGCGACATCATCATCGTGACCGGTGATGCCTACGTCGACCATCCGTCGTTCGGCATGGCGATCATCGGCCGGCTGCTGGAGTCCCAGGGCTTTCGCGTCGGGATCATTGCCCAGCCGAACTGGCAGTCCAAAGACGACTTCATGAAGCTCGGCGAGCCGAACCTGTTCTTCGGCGTCGCGGCCGGCAACATGGACTCCATGATCAACCGCTACACCGCCGACAAGAAAATCCGTTCCGACGACGCCTATACCCCTGGCGGCATGGCCGGCAAACGCCCGGACCGTGCGAGCCTGGTGTACAGCCAGCGTTGCAAGGAAGCCTACAAGCACGTGCCGATCGTGCTCGGTGGCATCGAAGCCTCCCTGCGCCGCATCGCCCACTACGACTACTGGCAGGACCGTGTGCGCAACTCGATCCTGATCGACGCCAGCGCCGATATCCTGCTGTACGGCAACGCCGAGCGGGCCATCGTTGAAGTCGCCCAGCGTCTGTCGTGGGGCCACAAGATCGAAGACATCACCGACGTGCGCGGCACTGCGTTCATTCGCCGTGACACGCCGGCGGGCTGGTACGAAGTGGACTCCACGCGCATCGACCGTCCGGGCAAGATCGATAAGATCATCAACCCGTACGTGAATACCCAGGACACCCAAGCCTGCGCCATCGAACAGGAAAAAGGTCCGCAGGACGATCCGGAAGAAGCCAAGGTCGTACAGATCCTGGCCAGCCCGAAGATGACCCGCGACAAGACCGTGATCCGCCTGCCCTCGGTGGAAAAAGTTCGTGGCGACGCGGTGCTCTATGCCCACGCCAACCGCGTGTTGCACCTGGAAACCAACCCAGGCAACGCCCGTGCCCTGGTGCAGAAGCATGGTGAAGTGGACGTGTGGTTCAACCCGCCGCCCATCCCAATGACCACCGAAGAAATGGACTACGTGTTCGGCATGCCTTACGCACGTATTCCGCACCCGGCGTACGGCAAGGAGAAGATCCCGGCTTATGACATGATCCGTTTCTCGGTGAACATCATGCGTGGCTGCTTCGGCGGCTGCACCTTCTGCTCGATCACCGAGCACGAAGGCCGCATCATCCAGAACCGTTCCGAAGAGTCGATCATTCGCGAGATCGAAGAGATCCGCGACAAGGTGCCGGGCTTTACCGGGGTGATCTCCGACCTCGGCGGCCCGACCGCGAACATGTACCGCATCGCCTGCAAGAGCCCGGAAATCGAGTCCGCGTGCCGCAAGCCATCTTGCGTGTTCCCTGGCATCTGCCCGAACCTGAATACCGACCACTCGTCGCTGATCCAGCTGTACCGCAGTGCCCGTGCGTTGCCGGGTGTGAAGAAAATCCTGATTGCGTCCGGCCTGCGCTACGACCTTGCCGTCGAGTCGCCGGAGTACGTCAAGGAACTGGTGACTCACCACGTCGGTGGTTACCTCAAGATCGCCCCGGAACACACCGAGGAAGGTCCGCTCAACCAGATGATGAAACCGGGCATCGGCAGCTATGACAAGTTCAAGCGCATGTTCGAGAAGTACACCAAGGAAGCGGGCAAGGAGCAGTACCTCATTCCTTACTTCATCGCGGCCCACCCGGGCACCACCGATGAGGACATGATGAACCTGGCCCTATGGCTCAAGGGCAATGGTTTCCGCGCCGACCAGGTGCAGGCGTTCTACCCGTCGCCGATGGCCACCGCCACCGCGATGTACCATTCGGGCAAGAACCCGCTGCGCAAGGTCACCTACAAGAGCGACGCCGTGACCATCGTCAAGAGCGAGGAACAGCGCCGCCTGCACAAGGCGTTCCTGCGCTACCACGACCCGAAAGGCTGGCCAATGCTGCGTGAAGCATTGACCCGCATGGGCCGCGCCGATTTGATCGGGCCGGGCAAGGACCAGTTGATCCCATTGCACCAGCCGTCCACCGACAGCTACCAGAGCGCCCGTCGCAAGAACTCGACGCCGGCTGGCAGCCATAAGGTCGCCAAGGAAACCACGACCAAGATCCTCACCCAGCACACCGGCCTGCCGCCTCGTGGCAGCGACGGCAGCAACCCGTGGGACAAACGCGAACAAGCCAAGGCCGCGGCCCAGGCACGCAACAAGCAGGCCGCCAAGGAGCGTGCTGACGCGGCCAAGGGCAAGGGCGGCAAGCCTGCGCGCAAGCCGGTAGTACCGCGTTGATCGCAGCCTGATATGCAAAACGCCAGCCTCGTGCTGGCGTTTTGCTTTCTATTCGGTGTCGAGTCTGTTTGTTAAGGTGGCGCCCATTCAGTCGCTATCGCAGGCAAGCCAGCTCCCACATTTTGATTTGTGAACACATTCAAGTGTGGGAGCGGGCTTGCCCGCGAAGGCGTCAGTGTAGTCGCCACCCCTTTCAAGGAAGAACACCCCATGGGCAACCCCCTGGCCTCCATCGGCATGGACTCCAATCGCTCCCAATTCATGGCGCGCCAGCGCATTGAAAGCCAGATCAACTTGCCGCGTCTGTTTGCAGCTATCGATGCCGACCCGGCTATCGTTGGCGCAGGTGTTGTGTACATCGACGCCGACTTCAACGTAGTTACCCTGCGCGAATTCCAGCCCATTTGCAGCATTGCCCCCAAGCGCGTGATCCTGCGTGAAGCGCAGAAATACATCGCCCCGGCGCAGTTTGCGCAACAGGTCCAGGACAACCCCCGTGAGTCGCGCTTGGTTGGGGAGGCGATCAACACCTCTCTATCCTGCGCGGGCGCGATCATCGGTTGGATCGTCGTGCTCAGCGGCACCGTCGCTGTGCCGTTCACGGCGGGCGCCAGCAGTGTGATTACGGCCATCGGTTATACCGCTGCCACGGCCAGCACGCTCCAGTGTTTTGCCAGTGGCTATCGCGTCAGCAATGAGATCAGTGACCCCTCCAAAAATGACAAGCTTGATAGCTCTGAGTGGTACCAGTACACGATGATCGCGTTGGATGCGGCGTCGTTGATCGGGGTCGGTGCATCGACGTTGACCACGATAAAACTGGTGCGGTTGAACCAGGCGACCACCGGCAAAAGCGTGCGGGAAGTGTTGCGAGGGTTAACCCGGCAAGAGCGCGCCAAGCTTACGAAGGAGCTGCTCAGCATTCAGGACCCGCGCATGAGCGCCAAAATGCTCAAGTTGAAGCAACTGTCCGGCGAGGCGACAAAGCGTTTCACACCCGCCCAGGTCAAGCATGCGACGGTGACCCAGATACAGGATGCATTGGGTGCTGCCATTGGTTTTACCGGCAGCGCAATTTCGGGGAATGTGCGCACCATTGCCGTGGGGCTGTATGAGGAGATGAACAATGAATGAGCTACCTGGCATTCGCAGTTTTCTGGCGCAGTACTTTCCGGTCTTCATGGGCGCGATTTTCGCGGCGGTGTTCAGCCTTGTGTTTGCGGTACCGCTGATGTTCGACAGTTATTTCCCACGCTTGCCGATGGACGACAACCTCAAGTATTCCTTCCTGGGTGGCCTCGCTCTGACGTGGGGCATCGTGCACTGCAATTTCATGATCGCGCGCGGACGGCCGCAGTGGGTATGGCCGCTGGTGGCGCTGCTCATACTCTGTGTTCTGGCGGTGCTGCCCACTATCGCCTTTGGTCCCCATCCTCTGTCCTATGGGTTGGGCCTGCTGTTCCCGCTGCTGGGGTTGTTGCTGCTCAACAGCAAACGCCACCGCGAAATGCGCCAGAAACTGCTCGAAGTGCGCCACCTGCGCGAAGCCATGATTGCCCGCCACCAATCCCGCTGATTGGGTAGATTCACCATCTGAGGCACGGCTTCTCGCCACAAATGTGTGCGTCACTTGCACCATGGCGCCACCCCAGGCGCCATTTTGGTGCTGTACTGCACCGGGCCCTACGATAAAGCGCAATGGCTGCCGCTCTGGCATAAGTCTTGCGCGCTTTGTTTCCATGCCCTGGCTCGCAGGAGGCCGCCGTGTCGATTCATGTCGCGTTGCACCACGTTACGCATTACCGCTACGACCGTGCGGTTGAACTCGGCCCGCAGATCGTGCGGTTACGCCCGGCCGCCCATAGCCGCACGCGGATTCTGTC
>NZ_JBOICG010000282.1:0-6524 GCF_050739995.1 Pseudomonas sp.
GTGAAGGTGCGCGCGGTGGTTTTGGTCCCGAGCTCAACGGCATCATCGGCAGGCCAGCGGGTACCACCACGGACTATCAATACTCCGACGCGATGAAGAACTCCGGTGTGGTCTGGACCCGGGATAAACTGGCCGCTTATATCGAAGCACCGAAGAAAGTAGTCAGTGGAACCCGCATGATTTTCTGGGGCATCAGCGATCAGGACAAGATTGCAGACATCCTGGCGTATCTCGAAACCTTCCAGCCCAACAAGTAGTCACTCGCGCACATTCCTGAACAGCATCAATCGCGCGCTTTCATGCAGCCCATGCGTGAGCCCTTGCAAGCGCTGAAACTCTTCGGGATGTTGCTCGGCGACATCCTCCCGGGGCGTTTGTGAGGCCAGGTCATGCAACGTCGGTGAGCTGCCGTCGTGCTGCATTTGCAGCAGGAAGTGGCGGGTCACACCGCCGATAATCGGGAAGGTGCCTTCCTGCAGTACCAGCGGCACCACGCGTTCGCCTTCGGGCGCCGGTTGCTGGATATCCCTGCCCATCGCGCCATTGGAGAACGGCACGCCTGCCATCCCGGCCACGGTGGGCAGCAGGTCGGCCAGGCCCACGGCTTCTTCGATCACCCGGGGTTGCAGGCCAGGGGCGTGGATCAACAGCGGCACATTGTTGCTTTCCAGTCCCAGTTGTTCGAAGGCGGGCGCCATGTGAGGGATCTGGCTGATGCGGGTGTTGTGGTCGCCGAAGAACACGAAGATGCTGTTGTCGTACCAACCCCCGGCCTTGGCGATCTCCATCAGGCGACCGATGTTGTAGTCCAGCAGGCGCACGGCCTGGTATTGCTCGACACTGCGTGAACCCGCCGCCTGGACCTGCTCCAGTGTCACGTCTTTTATCTGGAAACCGTCGTTTTGCTTCGGGATCGTGAAGGGCCGGTGGTTGCCGGAGGTTTGCAGGTAGGCGAAGAACGGTTGGTGTTTGGGCACGGCGCGCAATAACAGGTCACCTTCCTTGAACAGGTCCAGATCGGAAATGCCCCACACATCCACGCGTGGCGAGCGCCAGTGACTTTCCTCAAACAGTTGCACACCGTCGATGCTCTGGCGGATCAGCGCGTTGATATTCGCCCAACCAGCGTTGCCGCCGATCATGTAGAACTTCTGGTAGCCCTCGAAGGCGTTGATCAGCGTGTGTTGACGGGTGATCAGTGGGTGGCGGGTAGCGGTCTCCTGGCGGGTCACGTCGGGCACGCCGGTGATGCTCGCCCACACGGTTTTCGCGGTGCCGGTCACAGGCACGTAGAAGTGTTTGAAGAACCAGCTCTGTGTCGCCAGTTTGTCCAGGTTCGGCGTTGGATTCAGTGGGTTGCCGTAGGCACCCACGGCGCTGGTGCCGAGGGATTCAAGCATCACGAAGATCACGTTGGGCGGTCGCTCGCCGGCCAGGCGATAGGGCTGCACGGCTTGTTTGCGGGTGAAGTCCAGTTGCTCGGCGTCGGGTTGATCGACGCCCAGGTAATGGGCGACTTGTGGGTACAGTTCGCGCACCTTGGCTTCATCGAACTGCGACTGGCCGACCTTGAGCGTGTCATACAAAAACAGCACCGGGTTCAAGCCCACGGCAGCCACTTGGCTGTTGCCGGAAAAGAACGCATCACTCCATCGCAGCGGTACCGGGTTTTCCAGGTTGAGGTTGGCCACACGGCCGAGCAGGGCCAGCAGCACGGCGATGACGCCGACCACTGAAGCAGAGGCCAGGCTCAGTTTGCCGAGGGGCTTGGGTTCGCGATCCAGGGTCAGTCGTTCCAGGCAGACCAGTGCCCACACCCATAGCGCCACGGCGGCCAGCCAGCAGGCTGTTATCCACAGCACTGGGTAGGTTTCCCACACCATCTGTTGAGAGATCTGTGCATCTTGCAGGTAACGTAGCACGGTCGCGTTGATGCGCACGCCCAGGTAGGCGTAGTGGCCGAAGTCGATGATGTACACCAGACCGACCACCGCCAGTGCTACCACCAGATAGCTGCGCGCCAGCCAACGCAGGACGGGCAGGGTGGTGAGGTTCCAGCGGGGTATCCACGCAAGCACCGCCAGCGGCAACAGGAGCAATACGGTCAGGCGCAGGTCGAAACGCAGGCCGATGCCTAGGGTTTCCAACAACGCAGGCGTGGTGAAATCAAGCCCGGAAAAACCCACGACAAACACCAGCCGCAGCGCGGCCAACACCACAAACATCAACCCGATCGCCCCTACGCCGTAGCGCAGGCGGCGTGATTGCAACGCACCCATTATTGACCTTCCAAATTTTCCAAAACGCCGCGGATCAAATGTGGGAGGGGGCTTCCCCCGATAGCAGTGTGTCTGTATCAGCTAGGCTGCCTGGCACGCCGCCATCGGAGGCAAGCCTCCCCCCACAGTTTGAATTGCATGAGCCCAGCGATTACGCAGTAACCCGCCAGCAACGGATCAATCAGATAATCCCAATAGTTCTCCGATGCCTTCAGCCGCAACGCGAATGCCAACGTGCCCACTGCCAGCATCCACACCACCAGCCTGTTGCACAGCGCCAGCATCAACAGGGCCAATGCGCCTACCAGCACAATCATCGGCCGAGGGTTGAAACCCCAGCGATAAGGATCGACATACGTCAACCCCATCGTGGCCGGATACAGCAGCAGGCTCAGCCCCCCAAACAGCATCAAGAGTTGCAACTGATGCGGGCGGTCAAGCGGCTGCAACAGCCCCAACCGGCACAGCGCAACCCACGCCAGCAACACCAGCGTGCTGATCGCCAGGTCATCGGTATAGCTGCGCACGTACGCCGCCAAGGGCAGTTCATTCACCGGGACAACACTGAGCGCCACCAGCACCGGCAACAGCCATGGTCGCCATCGCGAGGTCATTCGAAATGTGCTCAACAGCACAAACCCCAACAGCACAAAACTCAAATGGGCTTGCCACAGCGACACCATCACAGACGCTCCGCCAGCCAGGCTTCGTTGAAGCTGACATGTTTGATAAAGGTGTTATTCCACGAGTACACCAAGTGATACATGCCATCCGGGCTGCGGCTGAAGTACGGGTATTCGTACTCGAAATCACAGCCGCGGGGTTTGCACACGCGGTAATCCAGATTGCTCAGAAAACGTTGTTCCAACGGCAGGCGCCGGGCGCCGCTGGAGGCCCGGAAGCCTTCGCCGATGATCTCTTTGTACGCTGCGGGGGCGAACGGTTGGCCGAGCGGGTCGGGAGATTCATCCAGATCGATCAGGTTGCGCCATTGGCTTAGCCGAGCGTCGGTGCCGTACAGGCTGAGCTTGAAGCGGCCGTCTTGCAGGTCGTTGAGGGCTACCAGCAAACCATCGTCCTGGGTGGCCACAGCCGCGAGCGAGGAGTTGGGGTTGGCCGGCTCCAGTGGGTAGGGTTCGCTCCAGGTTTGCCCGGCATCCTCGGTGCGGCTGGCCAGCACGCGGTGATGGGTTTCACCGGCGTAGCGCAACATCGCCACTGCGCGTTGGCCATCCTGCGGCACGATGGTGGGTTGCAAGGAATGTTTGCCGCGACTGATGCGGAATTTATCGATCACCGCGCCATCGGCGCTCAAGTACAGGTACTCGGCAAACTTACCCATGAACTCGTGATACACCGGCAGGCCGATGGAGCCGTCGGCGTGGAACACCGGCGCGGCACGCACCAGCGTGCTGATGTTAAAGAACGGCGAGGTCACCAGCTGCCTCGGGGCTGTCCAGGTGGCGCCCAGGTCCTCCGATACCATCAGATTGATCGCACTGGTGGCCCAGCCACCGACTGATACCGATACGTAAAACATCCACAGGCGGTTATCCGGCCCCAAGGCGATCACCGGGTTGCCCAGCTTGCGGATATAGCGCTGGGTGCCATCGCGTGTACTTTCCCGCGTAGCCAATACCTGCTCGGCACCCCATTCGCCGCTGAGCGCATCAAAGCGTGCGGTACGCACCTGCACATCGGCGGCGCCCTCGCGGGAACCGGCGAACCACACGGCCATCAAGTCGCCGCCGGGCAGGGCGGTGACGGATGAGGAGTGCACAAAGTCGGTGAGCTGCGAAGACACAAAACGGCTGGTGTACTGCGGGGCAGTCGTTGCCGGTGTGTTGTTCGGGCTGGCTTGGGCGAAGGGGGCCAATGTGTGGGGCGGATGGCTTTGCCATGCGGCGAAAAATATCGCGAGCAGGCTGCAGATCAGTAAGGCAGAGCGCATAGAAAGCCTGTCAGGAACTCATCGCTTGGGTAGGAGGCTGCACAGTGCAAAACCAACCTTAGTGCAACCTTAGTTGGCAATGCGCCGTAACACCTTTCCCGGAATAGCCCGCTCTGGAACCCGGCATGATGCGGCCGATTCCTACAGAGATTCTGCTATGCGCCTACTCCTCGTCGAAGATGATCGTGCCCTCGGCCAAGGGATTCGCATGGCATTGGGCTCTGATGGCTACACATTGGATTGGCTGCAAGACGGCCTCAGTGCCTTGCATGCCTTGCGCACGGAAAGCTTTGACTTGCTGCTGCTCGACCTTGGCTTGCCACGCCTGGATGGCTTGGATCTGTTGCAGCAACTACGCGCCGAGCAACACGACGTGCCGGTGCTGATCCTCACTGCCCGCGACGGCACCGTCGAGCGTATCGCCGGGCTGGATGCTGGCGCCGATGACTATCTGATCAAACCGTTCGATGTCCAAGAGCTCAAGGCTCGCGTGCGCGCCCTGTTGCGCCGCAGTCAGGGCCGCGCCCAACCCATATTGGAACATGCCGGTATCAGTCTCGACCCGTCCACCCAACAAGTGCGTTACCAGGACGAAGACATCATCGTCACCCCGATGGAATACCAACTGCTGCATCAACTGCTGGTGCGCCCCGGCAAAGTGGTGACCCGTGAGCGGCTGTCCCGTGCGTTGTATGGCTGGCAAGACCGGGTTGAGAGCAACACCTTGGAAGTGCTGATCCACAACCTGCGTAAAAAGTTATCCACCGAGCTGATCCGCACCGTACGTGGCGTCGGTTATGTGCTGGTGCTCAAACCATGAATTCGGTTCGCGCGCGCATCCTCATTCCCGTGCTGATGTTGATCCTGCTGGGCGATGCGCTTATCAGTTGGCTGGTGCTGCGTGACAGCCACCATGAAATCGAAGAAGTCTATGACGCCCAACTCGCCCAAAGCGCTCGTCTGCTGCAAGGCGTGCTGCGCCAGCGCGACCCCGGTGATGTGGATTGGAACCGGCTGTATGAGGCGTTCGACCAGGCCATGAGCCGGGTGGGCGAAGAGGGCGTGGCCCATCCTTATGAAACCCGGCTGACCTTCCAGGTATGGCGCAGCAACGGTGAACTGCTGATGCGCTCTGCCGAAGCCCCCGTGCTCGCCGCGCCGCCGGCCACACTTGGCGCCCACGACATCTTGGAAAATGGCAATGATTGGTGCGCCTTCCTCCTGGTCGACCCGCAACAAGGCCTGCTGATTTGGGTGGGCGAGCGCGACGACATTCGCCAGGACGTGATTGAGCGCATCATGCGCCACACCCTCTGGCCCACCCTGATCGGCGTGCCACTGCTGACCGTATTGATCTGGCTGGTCATCGGCTGGGGTCTCAAGCCCTTGCGCGCCATGGTGTCGTCGATTCGCGGGCGCAACACCTTCACCCTGCAACCCTTGCAGCTCAAACCGCTGCCGACCGATCTGGAACCCATGCAAACCGCGCTGAACCGCTTGTTGGTGCAGATCGACGACCTGCTGGAGCGCGAGCGCCGCTTTATCGCCGATGCTGCTCACGAACTGCGCACCCCGTTGGCGATCTTGCGCATCCACGCACAAAACGCACAGAGCGCCGGCACCGAGGAACAGCGCCGTGAGGCATTGGACTTCCTGGTCAACGGCGTCGACCGCGCCACCCGCATTGGAAGCCAATTGCTGACTATGGCACGCATCGAACCTCAGTTGATCAACCCCGTGCGCAGCCGCGTGCAACTGACCGAACTGGTGCGCGAAGAACTGGCCGAACTGACACCGCTGGCCTTGGAAAAAGGCGTGGAACTGGTGCTCGAAGGCGATGAGGAGTGTTGGGTGGAAACCGAGCCGGTGGCGATGGCCATTGCACTGCAAAACCTGGTGACCAACGCCCTCAACTTTTCACCAACGGGCAGTGAAGTGAAAGTGGTGATTGGCACTCACTGCCTGAGCGTGAAAGACCAAGGGCCGGGCATTGATGAGGCGCAAATGGAGCGCCTGTTCGAGCGGTTTTACAGCCAAGGCAATGCCAATGGTGCGGGGTTAGGGTTGGCGATTGTGCAAATGATCGTTGGCAAGATTGGTTGCCGGTTGGCGCTGCATAACCGTGAGCGGGGTGGGTTGTGTGTGCGGTTGGTCTTCGACGAGCCCTGAGGGGGAGCGCACCGCCGATCAAGTGTGGGGGGCTCGCGAGACTGCGAAGGCGGTGGCACTGTGGGCATTTTTTTGCCTGATACACCGCTTTCGCAGCCTCGCTAAAGCTCGACAGCTCCCACAGG
>NZ_JBOICG010000283.1:0-4030 GCF_050739995.1 Pseudomonas sp.
AGCCGAGGACGTTCCGTCGACTCGCTCGCCGGAATGGGCCCAGCCTGTGGGCAACCAGTTCAACCTGCACCAGATGACCCCCACGCTCTATCGCAGTGCCTTGCCGGACAGCAGTGCCGTGCCTGTGCTGGAAAAACTCAAGATCGGTACAGTGATCAACTTTCTGCCGGAGTCGGATGCCAACTGGCTGAAATCACCGGATATCAAACAGGTGCAGTTGTCTTATCGCACCAACCATGTCGACGATACCGACGTACTCGCGGCCCTGCGCGCCATTCAAGAAGCCCAGGCGAACGGCCCGGTGTTGATGCACTGCAAACACGGCTCAGACCGCACCGGCCTGATGGCAGCGATGTATCGTGTGGTGGTACAGGGCTGGAGCAAGGAAGACGCACTGAACGAAATGACCCAGGGCGGCTTCGGCACCAGCAATGGTTTCAAGGACGGCGTTCGCTACATGATGAAGGCCGATATCGACAAGTTGCGCACCGCCTTGGCGAATGGCGATTGCAGCACCAGCGCCTTTGCCCTGTGCTCGATGAAAAGCTGGATCACCACCTCGACGAAGGATGAGAAACAGCTGTAACGGCAGACCCACCAATAGCTGGAAAAAAAACGGGGCACTTTAGGTGCCCCGTTTTTTTAGTCTTTTTTCAGCTTCGGATTAGGAAAGAACTGCACCGCCTGCACCTTTGGGTCCGGCGCTTTCAACGCCGAGGTATTCACCCGCGTACCCAACTCTTTGGGCACCGACAAACCTTGGTCATTCAGCGTATCGGTATACCCACAGGCCACGCACTCACGATGTGGCACGCTGTCCTCGGTCCACATCTTCAACTTGTCCGGCTCGCTGCACGCCGGGCAGACCGCCCCGGCGATAAATTGCTTTTTGGTAATCACAGGCCCTTCACTCATGCTGCCGCGTCCTCACTCAGGCCGCTGTGGCGCAAGAGTGCGTCAATCGATGGCGCACGTCCGCGGAAATCGACGAACAGCACCATCGGCTCCTGGGAACCGCCACGAGCCAGGATAGCCTCGCGGAAAGCGCGGCCCGTCTCGGGATTGAGCACGCCGTCTTCTTCGAATTTGGAGAAGGCATCCGCCGACAGCACTTCGGCCCACTTGTAGCTGTAGTAACCCGCCGCGTAACCGCCCGCGAAGATATGCGCGAAGCTGTTGGGGAAACGGTTGTAGGCTGGCGGACGCATCACCGAAACCTCATCGCGCACGCCTTCCAGCACCTGCGCTACCGTGCGGCCATCGCCATGGGTAGCGTGCAGCTCGAAGTCGAACAGCGAAAACTCCAACTGGCGCACCATCATCAGGCCGGACTGGAAGTTCTTCGCCGCCAGCATTTTTTCCAGCAGGTCCTGGGGCAGCGGCTCGCCGGTTTCATAGTGGCCAGAGATCAGCGCCAAGCCTTCCGGCTCCCAGCACCAGTTCTCCATGAACTGGCTCGGCAACTCCACCGCATCCCAGGCCACGCCGTTGATGCCAGACACACCAGCATGTTCCACGCGGGTCAGCAGGTGATGCAGGCCATGGCCGAATTCGTGGAACAAAGTGGTCACTTCATCGTGGGTCAGCAGGGCAGGTTTGCCGCTGTCGGCCGGGGTGAAATTGCACACCAGGTTGGCCACCGGGCTTTGCAACACGCCGTCAATCGTGCGACGGCGGTCGCGCGCACCGTCCATCCAGGCACCGCCACGCTTATTGGCGCGGGCGTACAGGTCAAAGAAGAAGCGGCCGACATGCTGGCCGTTTTCCTTGATTTCAAACAGGCGCACATCCGGATGCCAGGCGTCGAAGCCTTTCTGCTCGGCAATCTCGATGCCGTACAGGCGCTGCACAATGGCGAACAACCCATCCAACACTTTGTCGATAGGGAAGTAGGCGCGCAGGGCTTCCTGGGACACGCTGTAGCGCTGCTCCCGCAGTTTTTCGCCGTAGAAACCGCTATCCCAGCTTTGCAGGTCGGCGCAGCCTTGCTCGGCGGCGTACGCCTTGAGCTGTTGCAGGTCCTGGGCGGCAAACGGCTTGCTGCGCTTGGCCAGGTCACGCAGGAAACTCAGCACCTGGTCACTGGACTCGGCCATCTTGGTGGCCAGGCTCAGCTCAGAGAAAGAGGCATAACCCAGCAACTGGGCCAGCTCCTGGCGCAGGTCGAGGATCTGTTCCATCACCGGGCCGTTATCGTTCTGACCGGCATTCGGGCCCTGGTCCGACGCACGGGTGCAGTAGGCGGCGTAGACTTCTTCACGCAGGGCGCGATCCTGGGCGTAGGTCATCACCGCATAGTAGCTGGGGAATTCCAGGGTGATCAGCCAGCCATCGAGGCCCTTGGCCTGGGCGGCGGCGGCCATTTGCGTCTTGGCCGAGTCGGTCAAGCCGGCGAGGGTGGCTTCATCGGTAACGTGCTTGGTCCAGGCTTGGGTGGCGTCCAGCAACTGGTTGGAGAATTTGCTGCCCAGCTCCGACAGCTTGCTCTGCACTTCGGCGTAGCGTTTTTGCTGCTCTGCCGGTAAATCGATACCCGATAGGCGGAAGTCGCGCAGGGAGTGTTCCAGAATGGTTTTTTGCGCCACATCGAAGCCGGCGGCCTCCGGGCTGTTGGCCAAGGCTTCGAAAGCCTGGAACAGTGCGCGGTTCTGACCCATCTCGGTGGAGTAGGCGCTCAACGCAGGCAAGCACGCCTCGTAGGCTTCGCGCAGTTCGGCGCTGTTGCACACGGCGTTGAGGTGGCTGACCGGGCTCCAGGCGGCGCCCAGGCGGTCGTTCAGTTCGTCCATCGCGAGGACCAGCCCGGCCCATGTCGGATTTTTACCCTGGCTTTGCAGGATGCCTTCGATGGCAACACGGTTGTCGGCGAGGATCTGTTCGATAGCCGGCTGCACGTGCTCGGCACGGATCGCCGAGAACGGCGGCAGGTCGTAGGACTGCAGAAGGGGGTTGTTCGCGCTCACGGTTGGCACCTTGGCTGAAGAAACGGATAAGACAAAGATGGGGCCATCTTAATTACAATCAATGCCCACCGCAGCTATCAGCAAAAGAGAGAGAGGCTATCGTGACCCTTCGCACCTATCAGAACCACACGCCAACCCTGGGCACCGGGGCGTTTGTCGATATTTCGGCGGTGGTGATCGGCGATGTCGAAATCGGCACCGACAGCTCGGTGTGGCCGCTGACCGTCATCCGCGGCGACATGCACCACATCCGCATCGGCGCACGAACCAGCGTGCAGGACGGATGCGTGTTGCACATCACCCACGCCGGGCCCTTCAACCCGGACGGCTTCCCACTGCTGATCGGCGATGACGTGACCATCGCCCATAAAGTCATGCTGCACGGCTGCAGCGTAGGCAACCGCGTGTTGATCGGCATGGGCAGCATCGTGATGGATGGCGCCGTGGTGGAAGACGACGTGATCATCGGCGCCGGCAGCCTGGTGCCGCCGGGCAAGAAACTCGACAGCGGCTTTTTGTATGTGGGTAGCCCGGTTAAACAAATCCGCGCACTGACTGACAAGGAGCGCGCCTTTTTCACCTACAGCGCCGCGAACTACGTGAAGCTCAAAGACCTGCACCTGGCCGAAGGATTCAATCAATGACCCTGCATTACTCCACCGTGCTGTTCGACCTGGATGGCACCCTGACCGACCCGCGTGAAGGCATCACCCGTTCGATCCAGTACGCCCTCGCCAAGCTCGGTATCGACGAGCCGGACCTGACCCAGCTGGAACACTTCATTGGCCCGCCGTTGCTGCAAGCGTTCATGCAGTTCTACGGGTTCGATGAAGCCAAGGCGTGGGAAGCGGTGAACTTCTACCGCGAGCGCTTCAAGGTCACCGGCCTGTATGAAAACCGTGTGTTCGACGGCGTAATGCCTCTGTTGGAAGAATTGAACAGCCAGGGTCGCCAGCTGTACGTGGCGACCTCCAAACCGTGGGAATTCGCCCGCGAGATCGCCCGGCATTTCGACTTTGCCAAGCACTTCAAAGTGATCTACGGCAGCGAACTGGACGGTACGCGCA
>NZ_JBOICG010000284.1:0-7369 GCF_050739995.1 Pseudomonas sp.
CTCCCACACTCGACCGCATTCTCATGTTGGAACTCGGTCAAATGTAGGAGCGGGCTTGCTCGCGAAGGCCGCACCTCGGTCTCAAGACGGACGCACGACCTCACCCGTCGCCAAATCACGAATCAGGCTCGGGTTCTTGCGCCCACCCAGAGCACCACCCAACACCAAGTCCACTTGGCCACGGAAATACTGCTCCACACGAATCCGCGTGCGTGCCGCCGGGCGGCCTTGAGGGTTGGCCGACGTAGAAATCAGCGGCCCCACCAACGAGCACAAATCCCGCACCAACGGATGATCACTCACTCGCAAGGCTACCGTGTCATGCACACCGGTTACCCACTCAGGCAACAAGTCCTGATGGGGCACCAGCCAGGTATTCGGCCCCGGCCAGGTGCTGGCCATGCGCTCGATCCAGGTGTCCGGGAAGTCTTCAAAGAGAAAATCGAACTGGCGAATGTTGTCCGCCACCAAGATCAGGCCCTTGTCCACCGAGCGATTCTTGATCGCCAGCAGCCGGTCCACCGCTTCTTCGTTCCACGGATCGCAGCCCAGGCCCCAGACCGCTTCGGTCGGATAGGCAATCACCGCGCCTGCGCGAATTTCTCGTGCGGCTTCCAGCACACGCCACCTGTTGACCATTGTTCACTCTCCGGACTAAAGCTCTGCGCAGTTTACCGATCTTCTTTACAAAACCTAGCGGCGCGCGAGCCAGCGGCCACTCTCACAGATCACTTGGCCTTCGAGCTCCAGCTCCGTCAGCGTCGACAGCACTTGGGACAACGGCCGCCCGCTGGCAATCGCCAGCCCCTCGCTGGTATGGGGTGCGGCATGCAACAGCGCGACCAGCGGGTGGGTAACCGGCATGGGGGTCGGACAAGACAGGGCCTGCCAGCCGCGCAAACCTTCCAGAATGTGCTCAATGGTTTCCACCAGCATCGCACCCTCACGGATCAATTGGTGGCAACCCTTGGCACCGGGGTGATGAATGGAACCCGGGATTGCATACACCTCACGCCCTTGCTCGGCCGCCAGCTTCGCGGTGATCAACGAGCCGCTGGCCATGCTGGCTTCCACCACCAGCACACCCAGCGACAAGCCGCTGATGATCCGGTTGCGCCGGGGGAAATTGCCCGCTTGAGGTGCGGCATCCAGTGGAAACTCGGAAATCACCGCGCTGCCTTGCTCAGTCATCGCCGCCGCGAGCGTTCTATGGCGCTGTGGATAAAAATTTTCCAGGCCTGTGCCCAACACACCGATTGTCTGGCCGCCCACCTCCAATGCTGCCTGATGCGCCGCGCCATCGATGCCCAGCGCCAAGCCACTGGTGATGACAAAACCGGCGCTCGCCAGGCTGCGGGAAAACGCGGCGGCCGTGTCCATGCCGGGGCGTGAGGCACGACGACTACCGACAATTGCCAGTTGGGGTTTTTCCAGGATTGCCGGGTTTCCGGCGACGAATAATAACGGCGGCGCATCGTCGATCTGGGCGAGCAGCGCAGGGTACTCAGGCTGGTCCCACATCAGTAAATGCTGGCCCGGACGGGCCAGCCAGGCCAAGGCGTGGCTGGCACCCTCACGGATTTCCGGGCTGCGCCGCGACTCGGCACAGATAGCCGGCAACCCGAGGGAACGCCAGGCGCTGGCCGGCGCACTGATGGCTTTTGAAGCGCAACCGAACGCTTCGATCAATACGCGAAAACGCTTGGGTCCCAGTTCCGGCAGCCTGTGCAAGCGTAGTCGGGCTTCCAGTTCTGCTGGGGAAATTTTATGACTGTTTGTCGGATACATCTGATCATCCTTGATCGGAACAAGCTGTGGATAACTCTGTTGGTAACTTATTTAGCAGGCTATTTATTGCGTTTGATGGGCAGTCTCGAATCGGTCCATGACCGCCAGTGAGCGCGAGGCACTAAGGACCAATCCATAGCTGAGCTTTTCAAAGGTGCGAAACACCAGCAGGGTGCCGGCACGTTCCTCGGGAAGTTGAGTCGGAGCGCCTGAGAGCACATCTCGCACAGTGGCGCCGGCCTTGATCACCGTCAGCAGTTGGCCTTCAAGCAGGCCGTCGCGGCGGCCTTTGTTGAGGGTTACCGCATCCAGCACGCCAATTTGGGTGACGCCTTTGGGGATGTCGATGATGTGCCCATCGACAAAGGGGGCGGACTTCCGTTGTTCCAGGCTGCCCGCATCGACGGGGGGTTGCGTACGAAGGAGGCGGTCTCCGGGGCGCACCTCCTGTGTCACCTGCTGAACGGCCAGGGTAGTAAGGTCGCCCGCCATCACAAAACGTGCAGTGCCGATGTGGTCGGCATTGATACCCAGCAGTTCTTGGGTTTTCGGGTCGGTGTAGGCCCGACCGCGTCGGAAGATCCCGTAGTCTGGTTGGGACGGGTCCAGATTCCCTCTGGCGTGAACGCGCTCGCCATTAGCGCCCAAAACCCGTCCAGCGCCTGCCGCGACAATGTACGGCGCGTGGTCCAGGTCCTGGGCCGTATCGAGAATGCGGTTATGCAGTAAAAAACGCTGGATAGCCTGTTGCGTGGGTTGATCCAGGCGCTGTGCAGGCTGGGGCAACAGGGCCACGGCAAACGGCGCCCACAGCAGCAAGACGAGTAGCGATTTCCTCATGGGGTCAATCTCCTTTATTATGTACATTCGCGTGAAATGCCACGGCCTTCGCGACTTTTGAGCATTTCACACCGGCTGTCTGGGTCCATCCCAACGCCGATTTGCCTCTACCTCACATGTGCAGCAATTACGCTTATGGCTATTTTGAACATCCTCGAATTTCCCGACTCGCGCCTGCGCACGATCGCCAAACCGGTGGCCGTAGTGGACGACAAGGTTCGTCAGTTGGTCGATGACATGTTTGAAACAATGTATGAAGCCCCGGGCATCGGCCTCGCCGCCACCCAGGTCAACGTGCATCAGCGCGTCGTGGTCATGGACCTGTCGGAAGATCGCAGCGAACCACGGGTGTTCATCAACCCCGAGTTCGAACCGCTGACCGAAGAGATGGGCGAGTACCAGGAAGGCTGCCTGTCGGTGCCGGAATTCTACGAGAATGTCGAACGCCCGCTGCGCGTGAAGATCAAGGCCCTGGACCGTGACGGCAAGCCCTACGAACTGATCGCCGAAGGCCTGCTCGCCGTGTGCATCCAGCACGAGTGCGACCACCTCAACGGCAAACTGTTTGTCGATTACCTGTCCACGCTCAAGCGCGACCGGATCAAGAAGAAGCTGGAAAAAAAGCATCGCCAGCAAGCTTGATGCCTCTCTTCCAAAGGCTTGCTGCGGCAAGCCTTTTTCTTTTGTGACTGTTTTTAACCGAGACCTCCCATGACCGAGCCACTGCGCATTGTTTTTGCCGGCACTCCCGAATTCGCTGCCGAACACCTCAAGGCGCTGCTGAACAGCCCTTATGACATCGTCGCGGTGTACACCCAGCCGGATCGTCCGGCCGGGCGCGGGCAAAAACTGATGCCGAGCCCAGTCAAGCAGCTGGCGCTGGAGCACAACATCCCTGTGCTGCAGCCACCGACCCTGCGCAACGCGGATGCCCAAGCCGAGCTGGCCGCGCTGAAGCCGGACCTGCTGGTGGTCGTCGCGTATGGCTTGATCCTTCCCCAAGCGGTGCTGGACATTCCACGCCTGGGTTGCATCAACAGCCATGCCTCGCTGCTCCCACGCTGGCGCGGCGCGGCGCCGATCCAGCGCGCCGTTGAAGCAGGCGACCACGAAAGCGGCGTGACCGTGATGCGCATGGAGGCGGGCCTGGACACCGGCCCGATGCTGCTGAAAGTGACCACCCCGATCACCGGTGAAGACACCGGCGGTAGCCTGCACGACCGTTTGGCCGAGCTGGGCCCGCCAGCCGTGATCCAAGCCATCGCCGGCCTGGCTGCCGGCACCCTGGAAGGTGAAGTGCAAGACGACAGCCTGGCGACTTACGCCCACAAGCTGAACAAAGACGAAGCCCGCATCGACTGGAGCCGCCCGGCCGTGGAGCTGGAGCGACTGGTGCGCGCTTTCAACCCGTGGCCGATCTGCCACAGCACGCTCAATGGCGAAGCCTTGAAAGTACTGGCCGCCACCTTGGCCGATGGCAAAGGCGCCCCCGGTGAAATCATCGGCGCCAGCAAAGATGGCCTGTTGGTCGCCTGCGGTGAGCAAGCGCTGTGCCTGACCCGTCTGCAATTGCCCGGTGGCAAGGCGCTGAATTTCAGCGACTTGTTCAACAGCCGTCGTGAGAAATTTGCCTTGGGTACGGTTCTCGGGGCGGTTGCCCAATGAACCCGCGTCTGGCCGCCGCCAAGGCTCTCGCCGCCGTCCTCAACGGTAAAGCTTCGTTGAACAGCTCGTTGCCGACCCAGTTGGATAAGGTCGAGGACCGTGATCGCGGCTTTACCCAGGACCTGGCCTTTGGTACGGCCCGCTGGCAGCCACGCTTGTCGGCACTGGCGGCAAAACTGCTGCAAAAACCGTTCAAAGCGGCCGATGCGGATGTCGAAGCGCTGCTACTGGTCGGCCTCTATCAGTTGCTCTACACCCGCGTGCCGGCCCACGCCGCCATCGGTGAAACCGTCGGTTGCGCCGATAAGCTGAAAAAACCCTGGGCCAAGGCTCTGCTCAACGCCGTGCTGCGCCGCGCGCAGCGTGAAAGCGAAGCGCTGTTGGTCGAGCTGGAGCATGACCCGGTGGTGCGCACTGCTCACCCACGCTGGCTGCAAAAATCCCTGAAGGCCTTCTGGCCTGAGCAGTGGGAAGCCATCTGCGCAGCCAACAATGCACACCCGCCGATGATCCTGCGGGTCAACCGTCGCCATCACAGCCGTGACGCCTACCTGCAATTGCTCACAGGTGCCGGCATCAACGCCACACCATGCGTGTATAGCGTCGACGGTATTGTGCTGGAAGAAGCCACTGACGTGCGCAGCCTGCCGGGCTTTGCCGAAGGCTGGATCAGCGTGCAGGACGAAGCGGCGCAACTGGCCGCCGACCTGCTCGACCTGGCACCAGGCCAGCGCGTGCTCGACGCCTGCTGCGCACCCGGCGGCAAGACTTGTCACATCCTGGAAGTCGAAAAAGACCTGGCCGGGGTAGTCGCCGTCGACCTGGAGGCCAAACGCCTAGTGCGCGTTCGCGAAAACCTCGCACGCTTGGGCCTCAGCGCCGAGCTGATCGCCGCCGATGGCCGCGATACTGCCACCTGGTGGGACGGCAAACCGTTCCAGCGCATCCTGCTCGACGCACCGTGTTCCGCCACGGGTGTGATTCGCCGCCACCCGGACATCAAACTCACCCGCCAACCCGACGATATTGCCGCGCTGGCCGTACTGCAAGGCGAGTTGCTCGACGCCATGTGGCCAACCCTGGAGGTCGGCGGCATCCTGCTCTACGCCACGTGCTCCACCTTGCCGACGGAGAATACCGAGGTGATCGAAGCCTTCCTCGCCCGCACCAGCGGCGCACGGGAACTGGACCTCGCGACCACCGCCGGCATCAAGCAGCCCCACGGCCGCCAATTGCTTGCACAGGAAGGCGGCCACGATGGCTTCTACTACGCCAAACTGATCAAGATCGCCGCCGCACGCGGCTGAATGGTTTTAAGGGAGTGACCGGATGAAAATCATCATCCTTGGGGCAGGGCAGGTCGGCGGCACGCTGGCCGAGCATTTGGCCAGCGAAGCCAACGACATCACCGTGGTCGACACCGACAGCGAGCGCCTGCGCAACCTCGGTGACCGCCTCGACATCCGCACCGTGCAAGGCCGCGCGTCGTTCCCGACGGTGCTGCGCCAGGCCGGCGCCGACGATGCCGACATGCTGGTGGCCGTGACCAACAGCGACGAAACCAACATGGTCGCCTGCCAAGTCGCCCACACGCTGTTCCACACCCCGACCAAGATCGCCCGCGTGCGCGAAGCGGCCTACCTGACCCGCGCCGGGCTGTTCGACAACGATGCGATTCCGGTCGACGTATTGATCAGCCCGGAACAGGTGGTGACCCACTACATCAAGCGCCTGATCGAGATTCCCGGAGCCTTGCAGGTGATCGACTTTGCCGAAGGCAAGGCGCAACTGGTGGCGGTGAAGGCTTACTACGGCGGCCCGCTGGTCGGCCAGCAACTGCGCCAGCTACGCGAACACATGCCGAATGTGGAAACCCGCGTGGCGGCGATTTTCCGTCGTGACCGGCCAATCCTGCCCCAAGGCGATACGGTGATCGAGGCTGACGACGAAGTCTTTTTCATCGCCGCCAAGGCGAATATTCGCGCAGTGATGAGCGAAATGCGCCGGCTCGACGAGAGCTACAAACGCATCGTGATCGCGGGTGGTGGGCAGATCGGCGAACGCTTGGCGGAGGCGATCGAAAGCCGCTACCAAGTGAAGATCATCGAGATGAACCCGACGCGCTGCCGGCATTTGTCCGACACCCTCGACAGCACTGTCGTACTCCAAGGCAGCGCCTCGGACCGCGACCTGCTGATGGAAGAAAACATCGCCGACGCCGACATTTTCCTGGCCCTGACCAACGACGACGAGGCCAACATCATGTCCTCGTTGCTCGCCAAGCGGCTGGGGGCGAAGAAGGTGATGACCATCATCAACAACCCGGCCTATGTGGACCTGATCCAGGGCGGCGATATCGACATCGCCATCAGCCCACAACTGGCCACCATCGGTACGCTGTTGGCGCACGTGCGCCGTGGCGATATCGTCAGCGTGCACTCCCTGCGCCGTGGCGCGGCGGAAGCCATCGAGGCGATTGCCCACGGTGATGCGAAGTCGAGCAAGGTGATCGGCAAGGCCATCCGCGATATCGGCCTGCCACCGGGCACCACCATCGGCGCGATCATTCGGGATGAAGAAGTGATCATCGCCCACGACGACACGGTAATCGCCACAGGCGACCACGTGATTCTGTTCCTGGTGGATAAAAAACATATCCGCGATGTGGAGAAACTGTTCCACGTGGGCTTGAGCTTTTTCTGATTTGACGGAGTGACCGACATGCTCGAATCCCTGGAAAAAATGCTCGCCAAGGGTGTGGATAACTCGCTGCTACGCTTTGGTTTGGGCAAGGGCTATCTGGATTTGAAGGACAACGCCAAGGCCGCCGAACATCTGCAGAAATGCGTGGAGTTTGATCCGAAATATTCGGCAGCGTGGAAGCTGCTGGGCAAGGCACAGTTGGGGCAGGGTGATAACCCCGCAGCGCGACAGGCGTGGGAGAAGGGTATTGAAGCAGCCCAGGCCCATGGCGACAAACAGGCCGAAAAAGAAATGGCGGTGTTCCTGAAGAAACTCGACCGCCAGCCCTGAGATGATCCCCTGTGGGAGCTGGCTTGCCTGCGATAGCATCACC
>NZ_JBOICG010000285.1:0-1684 GCF_050739995.1 Pseudomonas sp.
CAAGTGTGGGAGCGGGCTTGCTCGCGAAGGCATCAACACGGTCTCAATGATTCACTGTATAGGCCAGCATCATCGACAGCTGGCACATCGGCCGCCCACTCTCGGCATGCCACTGGTTAAAAGCCGCTTGCACCGTCGCCAGGTCGCGCAAGCTGGTCGGCGCCTTATCGACGATCTTCTGCGCATTCAACGCCGCCACCACGTCATAGCTCGGCACAAACGTATCTTTGCCCACCATGCGCAAAAAGCGCGGTGCCGACAGCCCGCCCAATTGGTGGCCGTGCTTGCTCAGGTACTTCCACAACCCGACGATGTCGGTCACCGGCCAGTCAGCGATAAACGCGCCGAAGCTGCCCTTTTCCTGCTCGATGTCCAGAATCATCTGGGCATTGCGCGGCACGCTCTTGAGCTTGCCCAAGTGGCGGATGATACGGGTGTCCTGCATCAACCGCTCCAGGTGCTCGGCGCCCATCAGCACCACCTTTTCCGGATCGAAGCCGAAAAACACCTGCTCGAAGGCCGGCCACTTGGCATCCACCACGCTGTGTTTCAAGCCCGCACGGAATACCCGCAGTGCCAGGGTCGACAGATAACGGTCATCGCCGATCTTGCGCAATTGCGCCGCTGTCTTGGGCACAGGCAGGTGGGCGTCCAGCTCGGCCGCCGAACCGAAACGGTTCAGACAATATTCGTGCAGCCACTTGTAATCGCGCATGCCCTCTCCTGGCAGTTGAATTGAAAACGGCGCCCGCGAGCGCCGTGTGTCAGAGCATTGAATAGGCTCAGAGGTTCACAACATTAACGAAGCGCGAAGCAGCGGTTTCATCAATTTTCAAGCTGGTGAAGTCAAACAGGTTGCGGTCGGCCAGTTGCGACGGGATCACGTTCTGCAGGCTGCGGAAGATGCTCTCGGTACGGCCCGGAGTCTTGCGCTCCCAGTCCACCAGCATTTCCTTGACCACCTGGCGCTGCAGGTTTTCCTGGGAACCACACAGGTTGCACGGAATGATCGGGAATTGCTTGAAGTCGGAATAGGCCTGGATGTCTTTCTCGTTGCAATACGCCAGCGGGCGGATCACCACGTTGCGCCCGTCATCGGCACGCAGCTTGGGTGGCATGGCTTTGAGCGAGCCGTTGAAGAACATATTGAGGAAGAAGGTCTCGACGATGTCATCGCGATGATGACCCAGGGCCATCTTGGTCGCGCCGATCTCATCGGCAAAGGTGTAGAGCGTGCCACGGCGCAGGCGCGAGCACAGCGAACAGGTGGTCTTGCCTTCCGGGATCAACTCCTTGACCACCGAGTAGGTGTCTTTTTCAACGATGTGGTACTCGACGCCCAGCTCTTTGAGGTAGGCCGGCAGCACATGTTCAGGAAAGCCCGGTTGTTTCTGGTCCATGTTCACGGCAACGATCTCGAACTTGATCGGCGCGACCTTTTGCAGGTGCAGCAGCACATCGAGCATGGTGTAGCTGTCTTTGCCACCGGAGAGGCAGACCATGACCTTGTCGCCGTCCTCGATCATGTTGAAATCGGCGACCGCTTCACCGGCCAGGCGACGCAGGCGTTTTTGCAGTTTGTTCTGGTTGACCGTAAGAGTGCCCATGGCGCTTGGATCCGCTAGAGGTGTGTGACGAAAAGCGCAGCATTTTACCGTTATGAGCGACCGAGATCCAATGTGGG
>NZ_JBOICG010000286.1:0-6047 GCF_050739995.1 Pseudomonas sp.
GCGGTGTTCCTGTTCCTGCCGGACTGGCAGGGCCGACGCCTGAACAAAGTGCTGGCCAACACCCTGACCTGCAACAGCATCTACCTGCGCCAGATCATGCAGCAATACGCCGCCGGCAAGAGCGACGACCTCGCCTACCGCCTGGCCCGACGCAATGCGCACAACGCCGACGCGGCGCTGTCCACCACCCTGGCGAACATGCTGATGGAACCGGGGCACTTCCGTAAGGAAGCGGACGTGGGCTTCCGCTTCCTGGTGCTGTCCCACACCCTGCTCAGCTATCTGTCCGGGCTCGGCGCACACCGCGAAACCCCACTGCCGGCGGAGGTGCGCGAGCATCTGATCGACGGCGCCGGGAATACCTTGGCGGCAAGCATCGATGAGATCGCCACCGGGCTGGCGAACAAACAGCCGATTGCAATTCAAAGTGATGCCGAGGAAGCGCTGGCGGCGGAGCTGGAGCAAATGCCGGATGAAATCGATGAAGGGCAGCGGTTGGTGCAGACGCAGTTGGCGTTGATCTGTCGGCAGTTGGGGCCGTTGCGCACGCTGGCGGCGCATCTGATCAAGGACACCGGCGAAGCTTAGGCCGCTATCGGGGGCAAGCCCCCTCCCACATTTTGATGTGTGAACACAGTCAAGTGTGGGAGGGGGCTTGCCCCCGATGAGGCCCGCAAGAGCATTACATTCCATGTTCCTTCATCAACCGTGCATAACTGCCATCCGCCTTCATCTTGGCAATCTCCCGATCGAAGTTGGCGACGATCTGCGCATGTTCCGGGTTCTTCAGGCTGACGAGAATATGCAGACTGTTCTCACTCAGCGGCTTGGGTAGGAACTCCACCGCATTGCGCACCCGGGGCGACTCCCGCGCCAGGTAGTAGCGGGCGACAAACTCATCCTCCAGCGTCAACTTCACCCGCTGTGCCGCGAGCATGCGCACAGCCATGGCGAAGTTGTGCACCGGCACTTTCTGCAACTGGGCATCCTGGTCGAAGGCGGCCGAGTAGGCATACCCGCGCACCACAGCGATGGGCTCGCCATGCAGTTGCTCCAGATTCTGATAATCGATGGGGTCGTCGCGACGCTTGATGAAACGCACGCGGTTGAGCAGGTATTCCCCGGAAAACTGTCCCAGGTGCGTGCGGGCATCGTCGTACCAGGCATTGATCAGCACGTCGTAGCGCCCATCACCGACCCCCATCAGTGCGCGAGCCCAGGGCACTTGCTCGAAATCGCTGGCGTATCCGGCACGGGCCAGCGCCGTGCTGACGATATCGGTGGCCAGCCCGCCATTGATCAAGGTCGAATCAGTGAACGGTGGCCAGGCATCCGCAACCAGACGCAAACGCTGCGCCAGCGCCGGTTGGGCCAGCAACAACACTGCGATCAAAGCAACGGCACGAGATAATCGCGGCATGCTTATAGTCCTTGGCGGGCAGGCGATGGCCTGATAACAGTAGCTCATCAATGAGCCTGCATTGCAGATTACACAAAGAAGTCAGCGGCGAACGCAGAGAATGATGGCAAATTGACGCCATTCACAAAAATGCACGATTTAGACAGCAGCCGCCGACGCGCTTACTATCCGGTACAGACATTTCCAAGAGCACACATCATGACGGTTGATTGGGTTTGTAAGCATCACGACGATTTGGGCAAAGAACAGCTCTACGCCATCCTACGCCTGCGCAGCGAGGTGTTTGTGGTAGAGCAAAAATGCGTTTATCAGGACATCGACGGGCAGGACCTGTCGGGCGATACCCACCACCTGATGGCCTGGAAAAATGATGAACTGGTGGCCTACCTGCGCCTGCTGGACCCGGAGTCCCAGGGCGGTGACGTGGTGATCGGCCGCGTCATCGTGGCCCCCTCGGCACGCGGCACTGGCCTGGGACACCAGATGATGGAAGAGACGCTCAAACAGATTGACGATATCTGGCCGCAAATGCCGATCTTCCTGTCAGCCCAGGCGCATTTGCAGGGGTACTACGGGCGGTATGGGTTTGTGGTCGCGGGTGAGGAATACCTGGAAGACGATATTCCACATATTGGTATGCGGCGCGACTGAGGGCCTCTTCGCAGGCAAGCCAGCTCCCACATTTGGACTGTGCTCACACATCAAAAAGGTGGGAGCTGGCTTGCCTGCGATGGCGCCAGTATGGTCACCGCCGAGCTTCAGGGATAGCCCAACACCTGCTTCACCGAAGCCAGGTTTGCCTCAATCCAAGCCTTATCAATCGCCCCCCAACTGCGAATCCGATAGTGCCCGGCATGGTTGCGAGCACCGTCTTCCTGTTCGAACTCACACACGATATCCAGGTCCGCCAACGCCGCAATCGTGTCCTGGGCCGTGCGCCGAGGCATGCCGGTGACGTCGGTCAGCGCCGGGACACTGCTGGCCAGTTGGCTATCAATCAGATACGCCACATACAGACGGCGATAGAAGCTGCTTTTGGTCTTGCTCACGTCCATGGTCGGTGCCTTGTGCAGTCAGGGTTTGCCTTGCAAATCGCGCCAGGTGAGGTACACCCGCAGGTCGAATTCCACCTGATGGTAGCCCGGCATCATGTAGTCGCAGAGTTTGTAGAACGCCTTGTTGTGGTCCGATTCCTTGAAGTGCGCCAGCTCGTGCACCACGATCATGCGCAAAAACTCCGGCGCGGCTTCCTTGAACAGCGCGGCAATACGGATCTCTTTCTTGGCCTTGAGGTTGCCGCCCTGCACCCGTGAAATCGTGGTGTGCAAACCCAGCGCGCGATGGGTCAGGTCCAGGCGGTTATCGAACAGCACTTTGTCGATGGCCGGCGCGTTGCGCAGGTGCTCCTGCTTCAACGCCAACGCATAGGCGTACAACGCCTTATCGCTCTGCACCGCGTGGCGCTCGGGATAACGCTGCTCCAGATAGGCGCCCAACTGGTCCTTGGCGATCAGTTGGCGCACCTGCTCCTGGAGCGCAGCGGGATAGGCCTGGAGGTATTTCAACGCGGTCATGGGGTCTGCACAGGGTTCGAAAGGTCGCCAGTGTAGCGAATTCAAAGCAGACGAGGGTGGGACCAGGCAGCAACTTCCTCCGCCATCAAGGGGGGCGCCGCCAATGGCCCCTGGATAAACAGGCAACCATTGGCCTTGAGCCACCGGGCTTGCTCCTGTGTTTGAACACCCTCGGCGATGACCAACACATCAAAATGCCCACACAACTGGATGATGCTGCACGCCATCGCTGCATCTCGCGTCGAGCCCGGCAGGCGAGCCACCAGTTGCGGGTCCAGCTTGAGCGTGTCGAACTCCAGATCACGCAGGTGGGCCAGGGAACAGCGGCCCGAGCCGAAGTCATCCAGGGCAATGCGCACGCCAATCTGGCGTAACGACTTTAGCTGTTTGGTGGAGTCCTCAAGGTTGCTCATCAGGCAGTCTTCGCTGATTTCCACCTCCAACTGTCGCCCCTGCAGCTCATGCCTCTCAAGGATCTGCTGCAACTGGTTCGCCAGGTTAGGCATGTTGAACTGGCTGCTGCTCAGGCTCACGCTCATCACCCACTCTTGGTCGAAAGTGGTTTGCCAGGCTTGACGCTGAGCCGCGACCTGTTGATAGATCCAGGCACTCAGTTGGCTGATCAGGCGAGCCTCTTCCAACAACGGCAGAAACAGCCCTGGAGGTACATCGCCGACACTCGGGTGCTGCCAGCGCAACAGTGCCTCAACGCCACGCAAACGTCCGTCCTCCATCGACACCTGCGGCTGGTACACCAAGGTGAAATCCTTGTTCTGAATGGCGGTGCGCACACTGTCTTCGAGCATCAGCCGCGAGCGGGCGCGACCGTTCATGTCCTGATCGTAATAACGATACTGCTGACGCCCCGCACGCTTGGCTTCGTACATGGCGATATCCGCCGCTCGCAGCAGACCGTTCAGGTCCGAGCCGCAGTCCGGGTACGTCGCAATACCAATGCTGACTCCAAGCATCACATCCAAACCGTCGACCTGTTGGCACACAGATACCCGTTCGATCAGTTTTTCCGAAATCTTCGCCGCCTGCTCCGGGAATTCCAGCTCCAATAACGCGGTGAACTCATCCCCACCCATGCGTCCAAGAATGTCGTAGGAACGCAGGCACGCCTGCATCTGTTCCGAGACCCAGCGCAGCACACGGTCGCCAGCGTCGTGGCCCAACGTATCGTTGACCCGCTTGAACCCATCGAGGTCCAGGTACAGCAACACCAGCGACAGCTCGTTACGCTCGCTGCGCAGCAAGGTATTTTCCACCGCCTGATGAAAGCCGCGCCGGTTCAACAGTCCGGTCAACGGATCGGTGACCGCCTGGAACTCCAGTTGCTGGTGCAGATGGCGCACCTCGGACATATCCAGCACCGTCACCACCATGGCTTTCTGCTCGGCGGGCAGCGGTGCGCAAGACAACGCCACCGGTACCTGTTGGCCGCGGCTGGTGCGCAAGATCGCGTCGTGCAGCCGCCAGGTCTCCCCCTTGCGATACGCCTCATACATCGGGAAACTCAACCAGGCAGGTACGTGAGGTTTTTGCAGGAAACTCAAAAAACTTTCGCCCTGCAACTCAACCATCGTGGCGTTCAACAGGCGTGAAATCGCCGGGTTGGCGTACTGAATCACACTGCCCTCGCCCACCACCAAGATGCCTTCGGCGGCGTTATCCAGCACTGAGGCGTTGAAGGCGCGAGCCAACTCCAGGTCATGGCTCAGGCGCTGCAAAGCCCGGCGATTGCGCTGGTGCTCCAACAGCGCTTGCACCTTGGGCTTGAGGATATGCGGGTCGAACGGTTTGAACAGGTAATCGACGGCGCCACTGGCATAGCCTTCGAGCACCGCGGCGGGTGACTGGGCATTGGCCGTAAGAAAGATGATCGGCGTCATGCACGTACGCTGGCTGCCACGCATCAAGCGCGCCACTTCAAAGCCATCCATGCCGGGCATGCGCACGTCCAGCAGTACCAGATCAACTTCATGGGCCAACAGTAATTCGAGGGCCTCCAGGCCAGAAGCGGCGGTGATTACCCGCCAGTCTTCCCGCTGCAACAATGCGCGCATGCTGATGAGGTTTTCCGGGTAGTCATCGACTACCAGAAGAACCGAACTGCCATCGCCGGGGTGTGGAGCGCAATCCATGCTACGTCTCTTCCTTGAGGGGCTGTACCGGTCACTTCTACTACTAAAACCGGACAAATACTGAGGGCTCACTCTAGACCTCGTTCTAAAAAAGCAGAAGTGACGCGGATGCCATCATTGCGCCAACGGCCAGGAAGCCGACTAACGGTCAAGCGCTACAAGCCACGTGGCATGGGAAACATGGCTTTTTGGCATTCTATTGACGCCAATAAATTGCCAGCAATTGTTTAACAACCGGCTTGAACCCACCTATAAAGAACCCGTGCAGCCCTCGGGCTAAAGCCTTCAACCCTCGCAATAAGGCCAACACCATGATCGACCTTTCCACCTGGAACCTGAGTATTCCTGTCGGCTCCCCGCCTGCGACCATCGACACGCCAAAGCTGATGAGCGGCTTCAAAGACCAGTACTTCCAGGCCGAAGGCAGCAACGTGCAATTCTGGACACCGGTGACCGGCACCCGCACCGAAAATGCCATCTACCCGCGCAGTGAACTGCGTGAAACCTACGCCGACGGAAGGCTGCGCAACTGGACCTACCCGGAGGCGAATAACTTCCTACGTGCGACCCTGGCGATTAACCAAGTGCCGTCATCCGGGAAAGTCGTGATCGGGCAGATCCACGCCTATGACAGCCAGAAGCCACTGATCAAACTCGAATACCAATTCAAGGAAAAAACCCAGACCGGCAACATCGTCGCCAAGGTGCGCATGCGCCCGGATGACGGTGAAGGCCGTGTGGTGACCATCGCGTCGAATGTACCGCTGGAGAAGAGCTTTACCTACGTGATCAATCTCAATAAGGCCGGGCTACTCAACGTGTACGCCGCTGATGGTGAGTGGAACGAACGCATTGGTGCAGCGTGGGGCGCGAAGCCCTTGTACTTCAAGGCGGGGGTGTATGTGC
>NZ_JBOICG010000287.1:0-5046 GCF_050739995.1 Pseudomonas sp.
GAATGTAAGTGGAATGATCATGGTGCAAGAGGCGCAGCGCGGTGGGTTTGAGGCGCACGTTTATCCGTCTCACGTAGCTGCTGCGATCCAGCTTCTACGGGTTGCAATCAGGCGTGCAACAAATGAAGTTGCGACAATCGAAGATATTGAATCTCTGGTGGCGGAACTGATCGCAAGCGAGCGCGCCGACCTGGAGGACGATCAGCCCGCGCAGGTAGCGGCGGTAGCGGTGGTGCTGCCTGAACGCCTCCTGGGCGACGACGGCGTATGCACCGAATCGCATTACGCATCGGGCTGGAACGCCTGCCACGACGAAGTAGGCCGCCTGAACGCCAAATCCTGATAGGAGTACATCCGTACTCCAACCGAAAAACCTGTAACCCCTCCCCCTTCAAAGTCAGCCGCTATAGCGGCAAGGACGAGTGTGCCCATGGAAAAGATAAAGCTCGGCCCGGACCATTATCGCTACGTCGATGACATCGGGCCGGATGGCCTTGAGGTTCAGTGCCTCACCTACCGAGTGATCGGCGAAACGACGCAGTGCTGGTACATCGCCGACGAATACACGGTGAACATGATCAATGGCTATCAGCACAGCTGGACCGCTGACGCAGTGAAGAAGCGGCGCAAGCGCGTATCAAAGGATTCCAGCGGCAAGCGTTTCGCCTACCCGGACAAGGCTAAAGCTCTGCGCTCTTACAAGATTCGCAAATCTCGTCAGCTGGGTCATGCCGAACTCACACTGGAGCGCGCCCGCGCGGCACTGGGTTACTTCGGCGACCTGTCAGTGATCAGCGAGACGCCCGTCGCCGATAAGCTGACCATCCCAAACGAACACATCCAAGGTCTGGGCTGGGGGTACTGCTGATTATTCTTCTCTCAGCGCCAGCCCTCGCCTGGTTCGCCTACGTGTTCATCTACAAGGGGCCGAGGCCATGAGTGATGTACCTATTGAGCCGCAGGACTATGCGTACGGCGTGAAAGTCGTGCAGATCGAAGACCTTCGCGTTGCCAGGGGCATGACGCGCAGACCGACCAGCACCTGCCAGCACAAGAAGCTGGTGTACGACGAGAAAGAACGGCGAGTCTGGTGCAGCGACTGCGAATCCGAGGTTGAGCCATTCGACGCGTTCGTTGGCATTGTCGGGGTTTTCAGTGGCGGCATGAACTCGCTGAAGCGCCGCCAGCGCGAACTGGCTGAGGCCGAAAGCTTCCAGATGCGCAGCAGAGCGGCAAAGGTGATGGACGAAGCCTGGCGCAGCACGAAGATGGCACCCCTTTGCCCTCATTGCACGACCGCGATTCTCCCCGAAGACGTAGTCGGTGGAGTGGCCAGCACATCGAAAGCCTTGGTCATCGCTGCCCGAAAGCGAAAAGCAGCAGCAAAACCCTAACCCCAATCCCCCTACATGCCTGCCGGTGAGCGGCGGGCGAGGATATCTGCATGCCAAATAAAGTTTCAGCATCCAACAGCCTGCTGACTGGTGCCGTTGGAATTATGCGAGTCAAAGCCACTATTTCTGGCTCCGTATCAGAAGAAAAATCTGTGCTGTTTGATCGAATCGACGAACTCGCAAACGACAAAAGCCTTCTTCTTTCAGCTCTTAAGGGGCTTTCGTCCATGTATGGATCTACCTGGGATTCCGTAGATGGGTCACTTGTGATGCTCTCGCCCGGCATAGAACGGTTTGAAAAAGCGCACGAACTTGCGCGCCAGGCAATCGCCCAGGCTGAAGCTAAAGAAGAACGCTAACCCACCTTCAGCCGCCCAGCGCGGCAAGGACACCCCATGCTCGCAACGAAACTCACCCTGATCCTGCTGGGCGCATTGCTGTACCTGTCTGGCAGCGCCTGCTGGTTCTTTTGGATCGGCCCACGCCTTCTGGCCGACGGCGAAACAGCCGACATCATCTACGCCTTCGTCGGCACCTGCATCTGGCTGCTGATCAGCTTCGGCTTCATCGTTCACATCATCAAGACATCGCGGCCCAGTGCGGGCGGCGGGAGGTAGCCATGGCAGCAGCAGAACAGCTCAACGACGGAATCACAGGCGACAAGGTGCCTGAGGCGCAGATGGCCGAGATCCTCGGCACCACCATCGCCGCCCTGCGCTCCAAGCGGGCCAGGAACCAAATCCCCCTAGGCGTATGGAATAAGCAAGGCCGTCTGGTCATGTACAGCATCAGGAGATATTACGAATGGCTAGAAAGCCAATGGGTTTGCCCGCAGGAATGGACCTCCACCACGGATCAATCCGCATCCGCTTTATGTGGAACGGCAGCCGGCGCAGTGAAACGCTCCCCTATCCCGCGACACAGAAAGGAATCAAATCAGCCTCACAGGTTGTTGATCAGGTAAAGAGCCTGATCAAGCTGGGGCTGCTCGACGACGATAAGTATGCCGAACTGTTCCCCAGCTCCAACAACGTCGCCGGCGGCAAGATTAATTTCGGAGAATATGCCCAGCTCTGGCTGGACAGCCGGGAAGTGGTGGGAGGTACGAAGGCAAACTACAAGGGGGCACTGAACAGGTACTGGATGCCGGGCCTAGCCCTGGTGAGGATAGACCTCATCACCACCACACTGCTCCGCCGAGTCATGGCTGCCAGCGAATGGAGGTCGCCTGGGGTGAAACGCAACGCAATCTCGAAGCTGTCGACGATCCTCAATTCGGCGGTTTCAGAGGAGTTAATCCCGAAGAACCCGGCGGCGATCCTTGAGCTGCCGAAGCGCAGCAAAAAGGAAATTGACCCGTTCACCCTGGATGAAGCTAATCAGATCATCGCCAAGATGTACGAGCACGATCACTGGCCCAGTACGATCTATGCAGCATTTTTTGAGTTTGTGTTTTTTACAGGTTTGCGTCTGTCCGAAGCCCTGGCCTTGCGGTGGGATGCGGTTGACGAAGAGAAAAGAACGGCCCACGTCTGTCGCGGGATCGCCTTGGGGGAAGTGGTGGAGCGCACGAAAACGGGAAGTGACCGCTTTGTTTTGTTGAATGACCGCGCTATGCACGCCCTGCAATTTGCCAGGGAATACGCAGGGCGTCGGAAAAAGGGCAAGGGGAAGGTGCTAGAAACGCCCTTCATTTTCCCGCCATCAAAGAACTCAGAGTACGTGAAACAGACATCCGACCTGCACAAGCAATGGATTCCGACGTTGAAGGCATTGAACATCCGTCGTCGGCCGCCATACAACTGTCGTCACACCTATGCGACAATATGCATTATGTCTGGCATGAACCCCGCCTTCATCTCCCAGCAGCTCGGCCATAGCGTGCAGATGCTGCTCTCGACTTATGCGCGTTGGATCAACTCAAGCTCGGACTGGAGCGAAATGGAAAAGCTCCAGATTGGTCCCAAATTGGTCCCAGTTCAAATAAGCGCACCCTAAGCTATTGATAGGTAAAGTAATTGATCTCCACAGCTAACATCACCATGCAGTTCGGCGCCAAGCCGCTCTTCGAGAACGTCTCGGTCAAATTCGGCGCCGGCAACCGTTATGGTTTGATCGGTGCCAACGGTTGCGGCAAGTCGACCTTCATGAAAATCCTGGGTGGCGACCTCGATCCATCCGGTGGCCAGGTCATGCTGGAGCCGAACGTTCGCCTGGGCAAACTGCGCCAGGACCAGTTCGCCTACGAAGAATTCACCGTGCTCGACACCGTGATCATGGGTCACGAGGAACTGTGGAAGGTCAAGGCCGAGCGCGACCGCATCTACTCGCTGCCGGAAATGAGCGAAGAAGACGGCATGGCCGTGGCCGAGCTGGAAACCGAGTTCGCCGAGATGGACGGCTACACCGCCGAATCCCGTGCCGGTGAATTGCTGCTGGGCCTGGGTATTCCCCTGGAACAGCATTTCGGCCCGATGAGCGAAGTGTCCCCAGGTTGGAAACTGCGTGTCTTGCTGGCCCAGGCATTGTTCTCCGACCCTGAAGTGCTGTTGCTCGACGAACCGACCAACCACTTGGACATCAACACCATCCGCTGGCTGGAAAACATCCTGACCCAGCGTTCGAGCCTGATGATCATCATCTCTCACGACCGTCACTTCCTGAACAGCGTGTGCACTCACATGGCTGACCTGGACTACGGCGAGCTGCGCCTGTTCCCGGGCAACTACGACGAGTACATGACCGTGGCGACCCAGTCCCGCGAGCAACTGCTGTCGGACAACGCCAAGAAGAAGGCGCAGATTTCCGAACTGCAATCCTTCGTCAGCCGCTTCTCTGCCAACGCCTCGAAAGCCAAGCAGGCCACTTCCCGCGCCATGGCGATCGACAAGATCCAACTGGCCGAGGTCAAGCCTTCGAGCCGTGTGAGCCCGTTCATCCGTTTCGAGCAGAACAAAAAGCTGCACCGCCAGGCGGTCATCGTCGAGCGTATGGCCAAAGGTTTCGACGGCAAGCCGCTGTTCAAGGACTTCAGCTTCCAGGTTGAAGCCGGCGAACGCGTGGCGATCATCGGCCCGAACGGTATCGGCAAGACCACCCTGCTGCGCACCCTGGTCAACGAACTGACCCCGGACGCCGGTAGCATCAAGTGGACCGACGCGGCGGAGTTGGGCTACTACGCCCAGGACCACGCCCATGACTTTGAAGACGACGTCACGCTGTTCGACTGGATGGGCCAGTGGACTCAAGGCGAGCAAATGATCCGTGGCACCCTGGGTCGCATGCTGTTCTCCAACGACGAAATCCAGAAATCGGTCAAGGTGATTTCCGGTGGTGAGCAAGGCCGCATGCTGTTCGGCAAACTGATCCTGCAAAAGCCGAACGTGCTGATCATGGACGAACCGACCAACCACTTGGACATGGAATCCATCGAAGCGCTGAACCTGGCGCTGGAGAACTACCCGGGCACGTTGATCTTCGTCAGCCACGACCGTGAATTCGTATCGTCCCTGGCCACCCGCATCATCGAGTTGAGCGCCACCGGCGTGATCGACTTCAGCGGCACCTATGACGACTACCTGCGCAGCCAAGGCGTCGTGTTCTAAGTTGTAGTGAGCGGGCTTGTCGAATCGTCGCACCGCCCGCGCTGGGC
>NZ_JBOICG010000288.1:0-2322 GCF_050739995.1 Pseudomonas sp.
ATCTTATTCTTTGTTGATTGAACGTTCAATCAAAACAAAATAGACTGGCCCTCAAGCCGACGGACGTTCATCGCCCATCGGCAGGCCTAAGGAGAGGTGCTACATGCCCAAGGTCGGTATGCAACCCATACGCCGCCAGCAGTTGATCGAAGCCACGCTAACGGCCATCGATCAGGTCGGAATGGGAGATGCCAGCATTGCGCTGATCGCCCGTTTGGCCGGCGTCTCGAACGGCATCATCAGTCACTACTTTCAGGACAAGAACGGCCTGATCGCCGCGACGATGCGGTACTTGATGAATGTGCTGATCGAAAACGTCCACGAACGCAGGTGTGCCCTGAAGGATGACAGCCCACGGGCGCACCTCCAGGTGATTATCGAAGGCAACTTCGACGCCAGCCAGGTCAACGGCCCGGCAATGAAAACCTGGTTGGCCTTCTGGGCCACCAGCATGCACCACCCGTCATTGCACAGGTTGCAGCGGATCAACGATCAACGTCTGTATTCCAACCTGTGCTGCCAGTTTCGCCGAGTGCTGCCGCTGCCACGCGCACGCAAAGCAGCCCGAGGCCTGGCGGCCCTGATCGACGGTTTGTGGTTGCGCGGCGCCCTGTCGGGAGACGCTTTCGACACGGAGCAGGCGCAACGGATCGCTTACGAATACATGGACTTCCAATTGGCCAAGCAGGTGAGTTAGAGCACACATAAACGCTCAACCCCTGAACGTCTGCCGCTCAGTGTTGCCACAACCCAATGGCCCGCTGGCGGTAGGTAACGCCAACCACTTATGCACTTGCGAGGACTTTATGGCCCGTTTCGAACTGCAAAAACTCTACATTGACGGCGGCTACAGCGACGCTGGCAGCGATGCCACCTTCGAAGCCATCAACCCGGCTAACGGTGAAGTTCTCGCCCAAGTGCAACGTGCGACGAAAGAAGACGTCGAACGCGCCGTAGTCAGCGCCGAGAAAGGCCAGAAGATCTGGGCTGCCATGACCGCCATGGAGCGTTCGCGCATCCTGCGTCGTGCCGTCGACATCCTGCGCGAGCGCAATGATGAGCTGGCTGCCCTGGAAACCTTGGACACTGGTAAAGCCTTCTCCGAAACCAAATACGTCGACATCGTCACCGGCGCCGACGTGCTGGAATACTACGCAGGCCTGGTGCCGGCCATCGAAGGCGAGCAGATACCACTGCGCGACACTTCGTTCGTCTACACCCGCCGCGAGCCGCTGGGCGTGGTCGCCGGTATCGGCGCGTGGAACTACCCGATCCAGATCGCCCTGTGGAAGTCCGCACCGGCCCTGGCGGCCGGTAACGCGATGATCTTCAAGCCAAGTGAAGTCACCTCGCTGACCACCCTGAAACTGGCCGAGATCTACACCGAAGCCGGTGTACCGGCTGGCGTGTTCAACGTCCTGACCGGCAGCGGCCGTGAAGTCGGTACCTGGCTGACCGAGCACCCGCGCATCGAGAAAGTCTCGTTCACCGGCGGCACCGACACCGGCAAGAAAGTCATGGCCAGCGCTTCCAGCTCCTCGCTGAAAGACGTGACCATGGAACTGGGTGGCAAGTCCCCGCTGATCATCTTCGACGACGCCGACCTCGACCGCGCCGCCGACACCGCGATGATGGCCAACTTCTACAGCTCCGGCCAGGTCTGCACCAACGGCACTCGCGTGTTCGTACCGAAGCACCTGCAAGCTGCGTTCGAAGCCAAGATCGTTGAGCGTGTCGCGCGCATTCGCGTTGGCAACCCGGAAGACGAAAACACCAACTTCGGTCCGCTGGTCAGCTTTGCCCACATGGAAAGCGTGTTGGGCTACATCGCCAAGGGCAAAGAGCAAGGCGCTCGCCTCCTGTGCGGCGGCGACCGTCTGACCGACGGCGCCTTCGCCAAAGGCGCCTTCGTGGCCCCGACCGTGTTCACCGACTGCACCGACGACATGACCATCGTCCGTGAAGAAATCTTCGGCCCAGTGATGAGCATCCTCACCTACGAAACCGAAGAAGAAGTGATCCGCCGCGCCAACGACACCGACTTCGGCCTGGCCGCAGGTTTGGTGACCAAAGACCTGAACCGCGCCCACCGCGTGATTCATCAGCTGGAAGCGGGTATCTGCTGGATCAACGCCTGGGGCGAATCCGACGCGAAGATGCCGGTTGGCGGCTACAAGCAGTCCGGTGTTGGCCGTGAGAACGGCATCAGCTCGCTGAACAACTTCACCCGCATCAAATCGGTACAGGTTGAGCTGGGCGACTACGCCTCGGTGTTCTAACACCCGAGCCTTGTATTGCCTGTGAGGCCGCCATCGGGGGCAA
>NZ_JBOICG010000289.1:0-16120 GCF_050739995.1 Pseudomonas sp.
TCGCAGGCAAGCCAGCTCCCACATTTAGACTGAGCAAGATCCAGTGTCAGGGGTTCTCCAGATCATGCCCCAACGACTGGATAAACAACGAAAACAGCTCCGGTTGTGACGAGATATCCAGCTTCGCGTACAGATGTCGCCGGTGCACCTTCACGGTATCCGGCGAGATCTTCAGGCGCTCGGCCATGGCCTTGGATGAGAACCCGCGCAACACCAGGCGGGCGACTTCCAACTCGCGCTCCGACAGCACACCGCTGCCGAAATGGCTCAGCGCATCCCGGATCTGGCTGTCCATCGCCGGGGCTCGTTCGGTGCTTTGTTGCCAATGTTGCTGCATCAACGGCAGCACCCATGCCGCCAGCGTGGTCATCAACCCGCTTTCATCGAAACTGAACCGCCGTTGCATGCCCAGGGACAACGACAGCGTGCCCGCGCCCGGCAGTTGCAGGATGAATTGCATCTCATCTTCCAAGACGTTGTCGTGGAAGTAGTTGAGGAAGTACTCACTCTGGCGAAAATGGTCCGGCGCCACTTCTTCCAGGCGGTACACGCCGCTGGCATACCCTTCGCGGCACGCCTGGAAAAACGGGTCGAGCAAATACAAGCCATTGAGGTACACCAGCATCGACGCCGGTTTGCTGCTGGGCTGGGCGTCGTACTCCTCCAGCGCCTGGGGCGGGCCTTCCAGTGGGTAGAAGATCGCCAGGGCGTTATCGAAGGGCAGGCACTGATGCAGCAACAGCACCAGCTGTTTCCAGAACCGCTCGGTGCCGATCTGTGAGACGGTGCGCCCCAGCCCCGCATGCATGCCGATTTCCCTGAATAGGCTCATGTAACAGGCTCCCGCCGAACAAAAGATCGGCCAAGGGTTCGGCTTTTGTCAGGGGGCGTCAAGGGGAGTACGCCAATAGGGGAATTGGCTGGCACGATCCTAGCCGATACCTTCGGGATCATTCAGCGGGAAACATATCCCGCAATCCATCAGATTTTTCGTTTCTGCCTCACACCAAAAACAACGACAGAGGATAACGATATGAGTGCTTCTCCCGCGCCAGATGGCGTTCTCAAGCCCACCTTGAGCGTCTTCGATGTGGTGGCCATCACCGTTTCGGCGGTCACGCCGGCCAGTTCCGTGTTTGTCATCGCGCCCTTTGCCATCCAGCAGGCTGGCAGCGGTGTGTTCCTCGCCTTTGTGATGGCCGCTTTGCTCGCGCTGATGTTCGCCTTCTGTTACGCCGAACTCGGCCGCGCCCACAACAGTGCTGGCGGTGAATATGTCTATGCCAAGCGCGTTTTCGGCGGCATGGCTGGTTATGCGACGTTTTTGACCGTGCTGGTGATGTTGCTGTTTATCCCACCGGTGCTGGCAACGGGGGCCGCGACGTATCTCAATAACGCCTTGGGCACGAAATTCGATTCGCAAACCGTGGCCCTGGTGATCGTGGTGTGCAGCTACGCCCTGGGCATTCTCAATATCAAGCTCAATGCCTGGATCACCGGCACCTGCCTGCTGCTGGAAGTAGCGGCATTGTTGGTGATCGTGTTTATCGGCTTTGGCAACCCGGTGCAGCCGGCCAGTGTGCTGTTTCAGCCGCAGATCGTCGAAAACGGCATGCTCCATCTGGCACCCTGGGCCTTGGTGATCGGCGCGGTCGGTATTGGCCTGTTTTCGTTCAATGGCTACGGCCCGGCTGTGCTCCTGGCCGAAGACATGAAGTGCGGCGGCAAAGGCGTACACAAAGCGGTGTTGTGGTCGCTGGGGCTGGTGGTGGTGATTGAGCTGGTGCCGATCACCGCGTTGCTGATCGGCGCGCCGTCGCTGAGTGCGATGATCAGCAGCCCGGACCCCATCGGTTATCTGTTGACCAGTCACGGCAATGAAACCCTGTCACGTCTGGTCAGCGCAGGCATCTTCCTCTCGGTGTTCAATGCCATTGTGGCCATCGTCATCCAGATCGGCCGCGTGGTGTTCAGCAGTGGCCGCGATGCACTGTGGACACCCACCATCAACAAATTGTTCACCCGCATTCACCCGCGCTGGGACTCACCCTGGCTGGCGACGCTGTTCCTGGCCGTGCCCTCGGCGTTGTTGAGCTTCAGTTCCAACCTGGCCGATCTCACCTCGTTCAGCGTATTGCTGATCATGCTGGTGTACCTGGTGGTGGCGTTGAGTGCGCTGATGAGCCGGGTATTGCTGCGTGATCGCGAGCACCCTTACCGCATGCCGTTGTGGCCGCTGCCAGCGCTGTTGGCCGTGCTGGGCGCGGGTTATCTGCTGGTGACGTTGATCTATGCAGCGTCAGTGCGGGACATCATGATCATCATCGGCCTGCTTGCTACGTCGGTGATTCTGTATTGCATCAGTGGCCGGTTGAGTCCGGCGTTCCAGAAATTGTAAGGAGTGGTTATGCGTGCACGTCAATTGGGCATCACGTTGGGGCTGGGCACGCCCGGCGAATTGAATGCCATCACCGATGTTCCGGGCGTCCGGGTCGGCCACACCACGCTCAAGACCCGCATCGACGGCAAGCAGGTGCGCACCGGCGTCAGTGTGATCCAGCCGCGGGCCGGGGAGGCGCGTCATCAACCCTGCTTCGCTGGCTATCACGTGCTCAACGGCAACGGTGATGCCACGGGCCTTGAGTGGATCAGCGAAGCGGGGCTGCTGACCACGCCGTTGGCCATCACCAATACCCACAGCATCGGCATTGTGCGCGACACCCTGATCGCCCTGGAGCGCGAACGCCTGGCGGACCCGGCCGTGTATTGGTGCATGCCGGTGGTGATGGAAACCTATGACGGCCTGCTCAACGATATCTGGGGTCAGCACGTGAAACCCGAACATGTGCGCGACGCGTTGAGCGCTGCCGAATCCGGCCCCGTGCAGGAGGGCGCGGTGGGCGGTGGCACCGGGATGATCTGCCACGAGTTCAAGGGCGGCATCGGCACCGCATCGCGGCGCTTGCCGACGGAGCAGGGCGGCTGGACCGTCGGTGTGCTGGTGCAGGCCAACCACGGCAAGCGCCAGGAGTTACGCGTGGATGGCTACCCAGTGGGGCGCCATCTGATGGAGATTCCTTCGCCGTTTGCCGAGCGCGGTACGCCCGGCATGGGCTCGATTGTAGTGATCATCGCTACCGACGCGCCGCTGCTGCCACATCAATGCCAGCGTCTGGCGCAGCGCGCCTCCATCGGTATCGCCCGCACCGGTGGCGGCACCGAAGATTCCAGCGGCGACCTGTTCCTGGCCTTCGCCACCGGTAACCAGGATATTCCCGCGGCCGATTACGGACGCAAAGACTTGCCCCTGAGCACCCCCCTGAACATGGTGAATAACGATCATATTTCGCCGCTGTTCAGCGCAGCGGCAGAAGCCGTGGAGGAGGCGATTATCAACGCTCTGTTGGCCGGTGAGGACATGAGCACCGAGGAGGGCGTCACGGTGCCGGGACTTGCCGGTGAGGTGCTAATTAGCGCATTGAATAAGTCTGGCTGGAGTGTGTCCCGGTAATCGGGGACAACGCACTTTAATAGTGCAAATAGTGGCTCTTTAATGTTGCTTATGACACCGTGTCAATATATTGGATCCATTAATCAAGTAAGCCGTTCAACTTGAGCGGCTTTACCTCTATTTAATATTTAAATAACAGTCGGCGACGAATTGCCGCGCAACGCCAATAGCCCCCAATAAATGCTGGATGCCACTTCCTCAAGTTGAATCTACGTCACATTTTCAGTGCGGAAATATTTGTAGACGAAAGATTTCAAGTTGTGTCAGTTTCGATACGCCTTCAAAAGAGGCGAGTGATAGGACGATCTCGCCCGCGAGGTTCCTATCGAACAAAGACTGATGCACTTGCAAACAAGGAAGTACGTTTATGTCAAAAGTAAAAGACAAAGCTATTGTTTCTGCAGCGCAAACCAGCACCGCGTATTCGCAGATCGATAGCTTCAGCCATCTGTACGACCGTGGCGGTAACCTCACAGTCAATGGCAAACCGTCCTACACCGTGGACCAGGCAGCCACCCAGCTGCTGCGGGATGGTGCCGCGTACAGGGACTTTGATGGCAACGGCAAGATCGATCTGACCTACACCTTCCTCACCTCGGCCACCCAGTCCACCATGAACAAACATGGTATCTCCGGGTTCAGCCAATTCAACGCCCAGCAGAAAGCACAGGCCGCACTGGCCATGCAATCCTGGTCGGATGTCGCCAACGTGACCTTTACCGAAAAGGCCTCCGGTGGTGATGCACATATGACGTTCGGCAACTACAGCAGTGGCCAGGACGGCGCAGCTGCCTTCGCTTACCTGCCCGGCACCGGCGCAGGCTACGACGGCACTTCGTGGTACCTGACCAACAACAGCTATACGCCGAACAAGACTCCGGACCTGAACAACTATGGCCGGCAGACCCTGACCCACGAAATCGGCCACACCCTGGGCCTGGCTCACCCTGGCGACTACAACGCCGGGAATGGCAACCCGACCTATAACGACGCGACCTATGGACAGGACACGCGTGGCTACAGCGTCATGAGTTACTGGAGCGAGAGCAACACCAACCAGAACTTCAGCAAAGGCGGGGTAGAAGCCTACTCGTCCGGCCCGCTGATCGACGACATCGCCGCGATCCAGAAGCTCTACGGCGCTAACTACGCTACCCGCGCCGGCGACACCACCTACGGGTTCAACTCCAACACCGGGCGTGATTTCTACAGCGCCACTTCCAATGCCGACAAGCTGGTGTTCTCGGTATGGGACGGTGGTGGCAATGACACCCTGGACTTCTCCGGTTTTACCCAGAACCAGAAGATCAACCTCAATGAAGCCTCGTTCTCCGACGTTGGCGGCCTAGTGGGCAACGTGTCCATCGCCAAGGGCGTCACCGTCGAGAATGCTTTTGGCGGTTCAGGCAACGACCTGATCATTGGTAACAGTGCAGCCAACATCATCAAGGGCGGTGCCGGCAACGACATCATCTACGGCGGTGGCGGTGCGGACCAACTGTGGGGCGGCGCCGGCAACGACACCTTCGTGTACGGTGCCAGCTCCGACTCCAAGCCAGGGGCGGCGGACAAGATCTTTGACTTCACCTCCGGTTCCGACAAGATCGACCTCACCGGCATTACCAAAGGTGCAGGCTTGAGCTTCGTCAATGCGTTCACCGGCCATGCCGGCGATGCTGTACTGACCTACGCCTCGGGTACCAACCTGGGTACGTTGGCAGTGGACTTCTCCGGGCACGGCGTGGCGGATTTCCTCGTCACCACCGTTGGCCAGGCAGCTGTCACCGACATCGTGGCTTGATGTAAAGCGCGCGGCGCCCCGGCGCCGCGCTCTATGATGGAGCAACTGATGCCGCGTTTTTCCCATTTGATCGCCTGTGCTTCGCAGGTGTTGTTCGTATCGGCAGGAGCCCAAGCAATGGCGAGCAGTCTCGTGTTACCCACTACCGCCCAGTTGGCCGGGCATTGGGAGTTGAAGCAACAGGATCAGGTCTGTGCGCTGGACCTGCTGGAACAGGCCAATGCCCTGGCGGGCGATGTGGCCTGTGTTGAGCAATGGCTGGGTGATAAGCCCCTGACGTGGTCACCGACGCCGGACGGAATCTGGCTGATGAATGCCGAAGGCACCGGCATCACCCATTTGAATCGCCAGAAAGAAGGTGAATATAAAGGGCGAACACCGTCAGGTTCGGAAGTTGTATTGCAACGAACACCTTAGTTAACAGTTATAAGCATATAACTAGATTTTTATAGTTGGCCGTCCCTTGTTCAGGGGCTCGGGCAACTATTGCGCGTAATTCGCTTCAGGGAAGATCAGAAGATATGGCGAAGTCCCATGCGGTTGCGCCCTTATTCAGGGCGCTGGGTGAATACAAGAGTATTTTGATCAGCATCGGCTGTTTCACCGCATTGATTAACCTGTTGATGCTGGTGCCGTCGATTTACATGCTGCAAGTGTATGACCGCGTGCTGTCCTCCCAGAATGAAACCACCCTGGTGATGTTGACGCTGATGGTCGTGGGCTTCTTTGCCTTTATCGGCACCCTGGAAGTCGTGCGCAGTTTTATCGTGATCCGTATCGGCAGCCAGTTGGAGCGGCGTTTCAACTTGCGCGTCTACAAGGCGGCTTTCGAGCGCAACCTGCAGCGCGGCCAAGGGCATGCCGGGCAGTCCCTGGGCGACTTGACGGTGATCCGCCAATTCATCACCGGGCCTGCGCTGTTCGCGTTTTTCGATGCGCCGTGGTTTCCCATCTACCTGTTCGTGATTTTCCTGTTCAACGTATGGCTGGGCGTATTGGCGACAGCGGGCGCGGTGATCTTGATCGCGCTGGCCTGCCTGAATGAATACCTGACCAAGAAGCCTTTGGGTGAGGCGGGCGCCTTTTCCCAGCAGTCGACCCAGTTGGCCACCAGCCATTTGCACAACGCCGAGACGATCCAGGCCATGGGCATGCTCGGTGCCTTGCGCAAGCGCTGGTTCGCCGTGCATTCGCAATTTCTCGGCTATCAGAACAAGGCCAGCGACACCGGTTCGGTGATCACCTCGTTGAGCAAATCATTGCGCCTGTGCCTGCAATCCCTGGTGTTGGGGTTGGGCGCTTTCCTGGTGATCAAGGGTGATATGACCGCCGGCATGATGATCGCCGGTTCCATTCTCATGGGGCGCGTGCTCAGCCCTATCGACCAACTGATTGCCGTGTGGAAGCAGTGGAGTTCGGCCAAGCTGGCCTACCAGCGCCTTGATGACCTGCTGCGCGAGTTTCCTCCGGAAGTCGAACAGATGGCATTGCCGGCGCCCCAAGGTCAGGTGAGTTTCGAGCAGGTCAGCGCAGGCCCGCCGGGGCGACGTCTGGCGACCCTGCATCAAGTCAGCTTCAACCTGGGTGCCGGCGAAGTGCTGGGCGTGCTCGGCGCGTCGGGCTCGGGTAAATCCACCCTGGCCCGCGTGCTGGTCGGTGTGTGGCCGACCCTTTCCGGCACCGTGCGCCTCGACGGCGCCGACATTCACCGCTGGGACCGCGATGACCTCGGCCCGCATATCGGCTATTTGCCCCAGGACATCGAACTGTTCAGCGGCAGCATCGCCGATAACATCGCGCGTTTTCGCGATGCCGACCCGGAACTGGTGGTGAAGGCCGCGCAACAAGCCGGGGTGCACGAGCTGATCCTGCGCTTGCCCCAGGGTTACGACACCTTGTTGGGCGACAACGGCGGCGGTCTGTCCGGCGGCCAGAAGCAACGGGTGGCCCTGGCCCGTGCACTGTACGGCGCACCGCGCTTGATTGTGCTGGATGAACCCAACTCCAATCTCGACACCGTCGGCGAAGCGGCCCTCGCCAGTGCCATCGTGCAGATGAAAGCCCAGGGCTCCAGCGTCGTGCTGGTGACGCACCGCTCTTCAGCGTTGGCCCAGGCCGACAAATTGGCGGTGCTTAACGAAGGACGGTTGCAGGCGTTCGGGCCTAGCCAGGAAGTGCTGCGCGCCTTGTCGGGCCAGCAGGAAGCACCACGGGAAAAGGCCGGTGTGAGCCTTAGCCGTCAGTATCAAGCCGGAAGGAACCCAGGCGCATGAGCAGTATGACCTTTGAACCCCGTTTTAAAGAGCGCGACGCCGGATTCTTCGTGAAAATGGGCTGGTGGCTGACGATTGTCGGTGCTGGCGGTTTTTTCCTATGGGCCAGCCTGGCCCCGCTGGACCAAGGTATTCCGGTGCAAGGCACGGTGGTGGTGTCGGGCAAGCGCAAAGCCGTGCAAACCCTCAGCCCCGGCGTGGTCAGCCGGATTCTGGTGAAGGAGGGCGAGCAAGTGAAACAGGGCCAGCCGCTGTTTTTGCTTGACCAGACCCAGCATCAAGCCGACGTGCAGTCGCTGCAGGCTCAATACCGCATGGCCTGGGCGAGCGTGGCGCGGTGGCAGAGCGAGCGCGATAATCAAGCCAAAGTCAGCTTTCCCGCCGAGTTGAGTGCCAACCCCGATGCTGCCCTGGCGTTGGTACTTGAAGGCCAGCGTCAACTCTTCAGCAGTCGCCGTGAAGCGTTTGCCCGTGAACAGGCGGGGATTCGCGCGAATATTGAAGGCGCTACTGCGCAGTTGGATGGCATGCGCCGTGCCCGCAGCGACCTGACCGCCCAGGCGCAATCCCTGCGCGAGCAACTGAGCAACCTGCAACCGCTGGCCGACAACGGCTATATCCCGCGCAACCGGCTGATGGACTATCAGCGTCAGCTGTCCCAAGTCCAACAGAACCTGGCGCAAAACACTGGGGAGAGCGGTCGGGTGGAGCAGGGCATCCTCGAGTCTCGGCTCAAGTTGCAGCAGCACAGCGAGGAATATCAAAAGGAAGTGCGCAGCCAACTGGCCGACGCGCAATTGCGCAGCTTGACCCTGGAGCAGCAACTGACTTCGGCGGGTTTCGACCTGCAACACAGCGAAATCAACGCACCCGCCGACGGCATTGCGGTCAACCTCGGCGTGCATACGGAAGGCGCCGTGGTGCGTGCAGGCGAAACCCTGCTGGAAATCGTGCCCCAGGATACGCGCCTGGAGGTAGAAGGGCACTTGCCGGTGCATCTGGTGGACAAGGTGGGTACCCATCTCCCGGTCGACATCCTCTTCACCGCCTTCAACCAGAGCCGCACCCCACGTGTGCCGGGCGAAGTCAGCCTGATCTCCGCCGACCAGATGCTCGATGAAAAGACTGGCCAGCCGTACTACGTGCTGCGCACCAGCGTCAGCGACGCCGCGCTGGAAAAACTCCACGGTCTGGTGATCAAGCCGGGCATGCCCGCCGAGATGTTCGTACGTACCGGCGAGCGCTCGTTGCTCAATTACCTGTTCAAGCCGCTGCTCGACCGCGCCGGCTCTGCGTTGACCGAGGAATGAGCATGAAGTCAGTGTTCATCACCTTGCTGTTGGCCTGCGGCAGTGCCCAGGCGGCCATGGGCCCGTTCGATGTGTACGAACAGGCCCTGCGCAACGACCCGGTATTCCTCGGCTCGATCAAGGAGCGCGACGCCGGCCTGGAAAACCGCACCATCGGCCGCGCCGGGCTGCTGCCGAGGCTGTCCTACAACTACAACAAAGGCCGCAACAACTCCGAGGCTCACCTGCCGGACGGGCGTGGCGGCAGCTACCGCGATGATCGCAACTACAACAGCTACGGTTCCACCTTCAGCCTGCAACAGCCGTTGTTCGACTATGAAGCCTATGCCAACTACCGCAAGGGCGTGGCCCAGGCGCTGTTTGCCGATGAGAGCTTTCGTGACAAAAGCCAGGCGTTGCTGGTGCGGGTACTGAGTTATTACACCCAGGCGTTGTTCGCCCAGGACCAGATCGACATCGCCCGCGCCAAGAAGAAAGCCTTCGAACAACAGTTCCAGCAGAACCAGCACCTGTTCCAGCAAGGCGAGGGCACCCGCACCGACATCCTCGAGGCCGAGTCCCGTTATGAACTGGCCACCGCCGAAGAGATCCAGGCGCTGGATGAGCAGGACGCGTCCCTGCGGGAACTGGGGGCGTTGATCGGCGTGCAAAGCGTCAACATCAATGACCTGGCGCCGCTGAACCAGAGCTTCGCCGCCTTCACCTTGACCCCGGCCAACTACGACACCTGGCATGAACTGGCGATCAGCAATAACCCGACGCTCGCGTCCCAGCGCCAGGCCGTCGAGGTCGCCCACTATGAAGTGGAGCGTAACCGCGCCGGGCATTTGCCGAAGATTACCGCCTATGCCAGCTCGCGCCGGCAGGAGTCCGACAGCGGCAACACCTACAACCAGCGCTACGACACCAACACCATCGGCGTCGAGTTCAGCCTGCCGTTGTATGCCGGTGGTGCCGTCTCGGCGTCCACCCGCCAGGCCAACCGTGCCATGGAACAGGCCGAGTACGAGCTGGAAGGCAAGACCCGCGAAACCCTGATCGAGTTGCGCCGTCAGTTCAGTGCTTGCCTGTCGGGGGTGAGCAAATTGCGCGCCTATCAAAAGGCCTTGGTGTCGGCCGAGGCGCTGGTGGTGTCGACCAAGCAAAGCATCCTCGGCGGTGAGCGGGTCAACCTCGATGCACTGAACGCCGAGCAGCAGTTGTACAGCACCCGTCGCGACCTGGCCCAGGCGCGTTATGACTACCTGATGGCCTGGACCAAATTGCACTACTACGCAGGCAACTTGCGTGACACCGACCTGGCGAAAGTCGATGAGGCCTTCGGCCCGGTGAAGTGAGCACCTATAAAAACAATAAGGATGGTTTAGATGATCACCGATTCACCACGCTTCAAACCCTTTACCGCAGGCTCATTGCTGCTGTTGTCCGTTGCGGCGCAGGCGGCTTACACCGAGATCGGCCAACCGGGTGACCCCGCCAGTTGGCGTACCGCCGAGTTCCAGAGTGACTGGGGCCTGGGGCGCATGAAGGCTGATGAAGCCTACGCCGCCGGCATCACAGGCAGTGGCGTCAAGATCGGTGCCCTGGACTCGGGCTTCGACCCCAATCACCCGGAAGCCTCCAAGGACCGCTACCACCCGGTCACGGCCACCGGCACCTACGTCAATGGCAGCCCGTTCAGCACCACTGGCGCACTCAACCCCAACAACGACTCCCACGGCACCCACGTCACCGGCACCATGGGCGCGGCCCGTGACGGTGTGGGCATGCATGGCGTGGCCTATAACGCGCAGATCTACGTCGGCAATACCAACGCCAACGACAGCTTTCTGTTCGGTCCGACCCCGGACCCCAAGTACTTCAAGACGGTGTACACCGCGCTAGTGGATTCCGGGGTACGCGCCATCAACAACAGTTGGGGCAGTCAGCCTAAGGACGTCAGCTACCAGACCCTCGGTGACCTGCACGCCGCCTATGCCCAACATTACAACCAGGGCACCTGGCTGGATGCAGCAGCAGACGTGGCCAAGGCCGGTGTCATCAACGTGTTCAGTGCTGGCAACAGCGGTTATGCGAATGCCAGCGTGCGCTCGGCGCTGCCGTATTTCCAACCGGAACTGGAAGGGCATTGGCTTGCGGTGTCGGGCCTGGATAAAGCCAACAACCAGAAGTACAACAAGTGTGGCATCGCCAAATATTGGTGCATTTCCACCCCGGGCGCGCTGATCAACAGCACCATCCCCGACGGCGGCTACGGCGTGAAATCCGGCACTTCGATGTCGGCCCCCCATGCCACTGGCGCGCTTGCGCTGGTGATGGAGCGCTATCCATACATGAACAATGAGCAGGCGTTGCAGGTGTTACTGACCACCGCCACGCAGCTCGATGGTTCGATCACCCAAGCCCCCAATACCACCGTCGGTTGGGGCGTGCCGGACCTGGGCCGGGCGATGCACGGGCCGGGGCAACTGCTGGGCGCGATGAACGTGAACCTCGCGGCCGGACAAGGCGATGTGTGGAGTAATGGCATCACGGATCAGGCGCTGATCCAGCGACAGGCCGAAGACCGTGCCGAGCACGCCGCCTGGCAACAAACCCTGATCGACAAGGGCTGGCAAAACGGCGTGGCCACCAATGCCAGCCAACAGGACAAGACCGATTACGCCATTGGCACCGCACGAGACCAGGCCGCCGCCAACCGCGTGTACGAAGGCAGCCTGATCAAGTCCGGTGCCGGCCGATTGGTGCTCAGCGGTGACAACACCTATCGCGGCGCGACCACGGTCAACGGTGGCTGGTTGGCCGTCAATGGTTCGCTCGCGTCGGCGGTGACCGTCAACGACAGCGGCACCCTCGGCGGCTCGGGGCGGATCGCGGCATTGTCCGTGAACAACGGCGGCAGCGTGGCGCCGGGCAACTCAGTGGGCACCTTGCAGGTGGCGGGGGATGTGAACCTGGGGGTGGGTTCTACGTACGCCGTGGAGCTGACACCCACCAGCAGCGACCGCATTGTCGCGGGCGGCAAAGCCGTATTGGGCGGCGGCACTGTGACCCTGGCGCTGGAAAACAGTCCCACATTGCTCAGCCAGAACCAGGTCCAAAGCCTCATCGGCCGTCAATACAACATCCTGCAGGCAGCGGGCGGCGTTCAAGGGCAGTTCGGCCAGGTGCTGCCCAACTACCTGTTCCTCGGCGGCACACTCGACTATGCGGCCAACGGCGTGCAGCTGGATGTCGGGCGCAACAACGCTTCGTTCGCCAGCGTGGCCGCCACCCGTAACCAGCGCAATGTTGCCGCTGCGGCCGAGCAATTGGGCGCGGGTAACCCGGTGTACGAAAGCGTGTTGCTCTCGGATTCGGTCGCTGCGGCCCGACAAGGCTTGCAGCAGCTGTCCGGCGAGATCTACCCGGCCATCGGCGCGATGTTGATCAACGACAGCCTGCAACTGCGCGATGCCGTGGGCGAGCGCCTGCGCAACGTGCCAGTGAACGGTGAGCGCAACCTGTGGCTCAAGGCCCTCGGCGCCTGGGGCAAGACCGACAGCCGCAGCGAAACGGCGGGCTCGACCACCTCCATCGGCGGCCTGTTGGCCGGTGTAGACGGCGCGTTGGATGAGCAGACCCGCATCGGTGTGGTCGCCGGCTACAGCGACAGTTCGTTGAACATGGGCAGCGGCACTCACTCATCAGCGTCCATCGACAGCTACCACCTCGGCGCGTATGCCGGGCGTGAGCTGGGCGACTGGCGTGTGAGTGTCGGCGGTGCCTACAGCTGGCATCGCGGCGATGTGAAACGTGACCTGCAATACGGCGCCGTCAGTGGCAAGCAAAAGACCAAGCTGGATGCACGCACGGCGCAGCTTTTCACCGAAGCGGCCTACCGCATTCACCTGCAACCGTTGGCGCTGGAACCCTTCGCCAACCTGGCCTACGTGCACCTGGACAGTGACTCGTTCCACGAAAAGGGCGACGCCGCCGCACTGGAACGCGGCAGCGATCAGCGTGATGCGGTGCTCAGTACCTTGGGTGTCCGCGCGCTGAAAACCCTGGCTCTGAACGATCACCAGCAGCTCGAACTCTCGGGCTCGCTGGGCTGGCAGCACAGCCTCACGGCGGTGGAATCCGAAGAACACTTGGCGTTTGTCGCCGGCGGGCCGTCCTTCGCCGTGGGCAGTTCGCCGTTGCTGCGCGATGCGGCGCTGGTTGGCGTTCAGGCCAGCCTGGCGTTGAGCCCATCGACGCGGGTCAACCTGGATTACAACGGCCAATTGGGTGGCCGGGAGAAAACCCAGGGGGTGGGTTTGAGCCTCAACTGGCAGTTCTAGGCACACCATAGATCAAAAGGTGGGAGGGGGCTTGCCCCTCCCACAGTGGTCGGTGGTGACGGGCTGAGATTTTGATTTCCAAAAAAGTGCAATAAGAAAACTAAGGAAGGTCACCGTGAACAAACGAACTATCGCCACTCACACAGGCCCGGGCTACCCGCTCAAGGCTCTGAGCTGCGTGCCATACGGCGCGTTGCTGTGCTGCCTGGCAAGCTTGGGAACCGCCCAGGCCGCACCCTATGTGGAAACCGGCAAGCTGGGCGACGCCGCCAGTTGGCGCAGCAATGAATTCAAGGCCGACTGGGGCCTGGGGGCTATTCACGCCGACACGGCCTACGCGGCAGGCTACACCGGCAAAGGCGTCAAGCTGGGCATCTTCGACCAGCCGGTGTACGCCCAGCACCCGGAGTTCGCCAGCCCAGACAAAGTGGTGACGATAGTCACCGAGGGTATCCGCCAATACACCGACCCCTACATTCCGGTAAAGGCCGGTGATGCGTTCCGTTATGACGGCACGCCGTCCCAGGACTCCAACGGCAAGTTGGGCAACCACGGCACCCACGTTGGCGGGATTGCCGCCGGCAACCGCGATGGCGGACCGATGCACGGCGTGGCGTTCAACGCGCAGATCCTCAGCGCGGAAAACGGCGACCCCGGGCCAGAAGACGGCATCATCCTCGGCAACGACGGCGCGGTGTACAAGGCCGGTTGGGATGGGTTGGTCGCCAGTGGCGCACGGATCATCAACAACAGTTGGGGCATCGGTATCGGCGACCAGTACGCCAAGGGCGGCCGCGATCCGGCGTACCCGAATTTCACCGTCAATGAAGCCCAGGCGCAGTTCAACAACATTCGGCCGATCCTCGGCACGTTGGCCGGTGGTGCTTATCAAGGTGCGATCGATGCGGCTCGCAGCGGCGTGCTGACGATCTTCGCGGCCGGCAACGACTACAACCGCAACAACCCGGATGCGATGTCAGGCCTGGCGTACTTTGTGCCGGAGATCGCGCCGAACTGGCTGTCGGTCGCGGCGTTGCAGCAAAATCCGGACACCACCAGTACCACGCCGTATGTGATCAGCACGTTCTCGTCACGCTGTGGCTATGCGGCCAGTTTTTGCGTGTCGGCACCCGGCACCAAGATCTTCAGTTCGATCATCAACGGCACCAACCTGGACAACCTCACCAGCACCTGGGCCAACAAGAATGGCACCTCCATGGCCGCGCCCCATGTGGCCGGTGCGGCGGCGGTGTTGATGGAGCGCTTCCCGTACATGAGCGGCGAGCAAGTCTCCACCGTGCTGAAAACCACCGCCACCGACCTCGGCGCGCCGGGCATCGACTCGCTGTATGGCTGGGGCATGATCAACCTGGGCAAGGCGGTCAACGGGCCGGGCATGTTCATCACGGCGGAGGATATTCCGGCTGAGTTCCGTATCAACGGGGCTTACGGCAGCGGGCAGTTCGTCGCCGATCTACCGGGTGTCGGGGCGGTAGTGGATGCCGGCAAACCCACCCAGCGCTTGTGCACCGACGTGCATTGCGGACGGGACGTGTGGAGCAATGACATCTCGGGCCACGGCGGCCTGACCAAACAGGGTATCGGCACATTGGTGCTGACCGGCACCAACACCTACAGCGGACCGACGTTGGTCAACCAGGGCTTGCTGGCGATCAATGGCTCAGTCACCTCCGATGTCACCGTCAGCCAGGGCGGCGTTGTCGGCGGCTCCGGGCATGTCGGCTCGCTGGCTGCGAAAAGCGGCGGCACGGTGGCACCGGGTAATTCCATTGGTACCCTGAATGTGGCGGGCAATGTCACGTTCGACGCCGGTTCGACCTACGCGGTGGAGTTGTCGCCGACCAGCAGCGACCGCATTGTCGCAGGTGGCACGGCCACGCTGAATGGCGGCACCGTGACCCTGGCCCTGGAAAACAGCCCGACTTTGTTGAGTGTGGCCCAGGCCGAAAGCCTGGTTGGCCGCCAGTACAACATCCTGCAAGCCGCTGGCGGTATCACCGGCAGCTTCGGTGCGGTATTGCCCAATTATCTGTTCATCGGTGGCACCTTGAACTATGCCGCCAATGGCGTGCAGTTGGACGTGGCCCGCACCAACAGCTTCGCCAGCGTCGCCGCGACCCCCAACCAACGTGCGGTGGCCGCGGCTGCCGAGCAATTGGGCGCGGGTAACGCGGTGTATGAAAGCCTGTTGTTGGCGCCGAATGCCGCCTCGGCACAAGGTGCATTCCAGCAACTGAGCGGTGAGATCTACCCGGCCTTGCAGAGCGCGCTGATCAACGACAGCCGTTATGTCCGTGAGGCGGTGGGCGAGCGTCTGCGCAACGGTGAGATGGGCGCTACCAGCGCTACCCTCGACAGCCGTGGCAACGTGTGGGTCAAGGCGCTGGGCGCATGGGGCAAGACCGACAGCCGCAGCGATACGGCGGGCTACACCACTTCCATCGGCGGCATGCTCGCCGGGGTGGATGGTGCACTGGATGAGGCCACTCGTATCGGCGTGGTCGCCGGCTACAGTGACACCTCGTTGAACATGGGCAGCGGCACCCACAGCCGTGCCTCTGTCGACAGCTACCACTTGGGCGCGTATGCCGGGCATGAAATCGGCGCCCTGCGTCTGAGTGGCGGCGCGGCGTACAGCTGGCATCGCGCCGATGTGAAGCGTGACCTGCAATACGGCGCTGTTTCCGGCAAACAGAAAGCCAAGGTCGACGCCAGCAGCACCCAGGTATTTGGCGAAGCGGCTTACCGCATCAACCTGCAACCACTGGCCCTGGAGCCGTTCGCCAACTTGGCCTACGTGCACCTGGACACCGATGGCGTTACTGAGAAGGGCGATGCCGCTGCACTGAAAAGCCGTGACGACAGCCGTGACGTGGTGC
>NZ_JBOICG010000290.1:0-10407 GCF_050739995.1 Pseudomonas sp.
GTTTCAGAAAGACCGAGGCGCCTGGATTTGGGTCGGCTTCGCCACCCAGCGCGGGACAAGCCCGCTCACTACAAGGCTGCACCTCACTTGCAGCGATAACCCTCAGGCATCGTGACGGTGTAGTCGCGTCGTACACGGTCCTGGAAATTCAGGTTCTGCAAACCCTGCTCCACCAGAAAGGCTTCGACCTTGGCAGCCTGGCAATCCTCGTTATAGGACGAGGCCCGGAGCAGGTACACCGCACGTTTGCTCACTTCGTCGCGGGCGGTGGCCGTGAAGGTGGTGAGGGTGGTGTAGCCGGTTCGCTCCGAAGTGCCCACGGGGCCATAGGTGGTGTTCGGCGTACTGGTGCAGGTCAACTGGTCGTCTTTCTTCTTGCTCTTCTTGCACTGGGTGGAGGTGCTGGTCGGCACCTGGCCATACTCGGTAGCGGTATAGCGGTAAGTCACCTGTCGGCTGTCGATATCGAGGGTGACGGTCATTTTGATCGGTGCGTGCTGCTTGGGCAGCGTGGCGTCGGTGAACACTTCTCGGAAGCCTTGGTCTTTCAGGGCGTTGACCATGTCGCGCAAGTAGTAGCGGGAGTTCAGGGCGTTTTCATCACTGCCGCCGGTGGAGGTCACCAGCACCGTTGCCTGCCGATCAAAGTGATAATCGGGGTCAGGTGTTGCGTTGATCATTACGTCCAATTGCGTGGCGCATCCACTGAGCAATGCGCTCAGCAGTAACAGCGTGCAGAACAAGTACCGGGGCATGAAATAAACCTTACAACGGAGAATCGGGTAAAAGCAGAACGATTGAGCGGCGCGAAAAATAACGCTCAATTGTCCAGTCAAAGTGCCTTGGGCGGAAATGGCCCGGCAGCCATTAAATCGCAGGCAATAAAAAACCCCAAGGAACGCATTGTTCCTTGGGGTTTCTCGGTATTTTGGTGCCCAGAGACGGAATCGAACCGCCGACACGGGGATTTTCAATCCCCTGCTCTACCGACTGAGCTATCTGGGCAACGGGGCGCATTAAACGGGTTTTTCAGGGGGTCGTCAAGCAAGTTTTCAAAAAATATTTAATTATTACCGTCGCTTACGTGCAGACCCCGGTTTTTGATCAATTATTGAGCAGGCGGCACGTAGCCGTCGGCCTTGGCGTAATCTTCGCCGGAAAAGAACTTGTCCATCTCGCCTGCCAGGTATTTACGATCTTCGCCGTTCATCATGTTCAGGCGTTTTTCGTTGATCAGCAGGGTCTGGTGTTTCAGCCAGTCGCCCCAGGCTTTGGCGGAAACGTGGTCGAAAATGTCCTGGCCCTTGGCGCCTGGGTATGGAGGGCGTTCCAGGCCCGGTAGTTCTTCTTTGTACTTGCGGCACATGATGGTGCGGGTCATGACGACTCTCCTGCGTTCAATACATCGGCCGCGCGCTTCAGCAGCTTTTTTACCGGAGCGGCAAGGCCCAGGCGCGGCGGGGTGGCGAGGTTATACCAGAGCCAGTCAGCCTCGGCCACGTGATGGGCGGTTTCCTCGACCTGCACCAGCCAGGGTTCGATGGCCAGTTGGAAGTGGCTGAAGGTGTGGATCAGTCCCGGCAGTTCCTGTTGCTTGCCCAGAGCCAGCGCGTGCTGGTTGGCGAGGTGGTCCAGGTCTTCCAGGTCATCCAGCTCCGGCAAACTCCACAATCCGCCCCACAGGCCCGTGGACGGGCGGCGGTAAAGCAGAATCGCGCCTTCGGCGTTGGCCAGCAGCGGCATCAGCGTGCGTTTTTGCGGGATGGCCTTGCGCGGCTTGGGGATCGGGTAACGCGTCTCCAGGCCGAGCATGTGGGCCTCGCAGCCTTTTTCCAACGGGCACAGCAGGCAGCTGGGTTTGCTGCGGGTGCAGAGCGTGGCGCCCATGTCCATCATCGCCTGGGTATAGGCGTTGACCCGGTCATGAGGCGTGAAGCGCTCTGCAGTGGCCCACAGCTGCTTGGCCACCTTGGGTTCGCCTGGGTAGCCTTCTTGCGCGGTAAAGCGCGCCAGCACGCGTTTGACGTTGCCGTCGAGGATTGGTGCGCGCAGGCCCATGCTCAGGCTGGCGATCGCACCGGCAGTGGACAGGCCAATACCGGGCAATTCAGTGAGTTTTTCGACGTCGCGGGGAAATTCGCCACCGTATTCGGCGACGACAATCTTGGCGGTCTTCTGCAGGTTGCGGGCGCGGGTGTAGTAACCCAGGCCCGTCCACAGGTGTAGCACTTCGTCTTCAGGTGCGGCGGCCAGGGCTTCGACCGTTGGCAGCGAGGCCATGAAGCGGTCGAAGTAGTTGAGCACCGTGCTGACCTGGGTCTGCTGCAACATGATCTCCGAGACCCACACCCGGTAGGGCGTGATGCCCTGTTGCCAGGGCAGGTCGTGGCGACCGTGGCGGTCGTACCAGTCGAGCACCGCCGTTGAAAATTGCTCGTTTTTCATCGCTTGAACAGGCCTTTGAGGGCGTCTTTCAACTGCGGGTTGACCTTGTCGAGCTTCTCTTCAAGCTTGTCGCTAAGCTTGTTGCCGGCTGCCTTGAGGGCGACTTGGGTCAAGCCATCCTTGTCCAGCCGGCATGCCTTGGCGCCTAGCTCCAGCGGGCCCCGGCAGCGCAGCGGCACTTCGATGCCCTGGAAGTTGGCGCCGACCTGGCAGGCCGGGTCCGGCACGTCGCGCTTATCACCTTCGACGATGATGCCGACACGGTAGTCCATGCCCAGCACGCGCAGGTCGACGTCGCCGTTACCGTTGACGGTCAGCCCCGGAATCCGCACTTTCAGGTCCGGGTTGCTGGCCACACCGTTACGGAAGGTCAGGTTGCCGCGCAGTTCCTGGAATGGCGTGTCCTTGCCTTGTGGTGTGCTGCTCAAGGTCTTGCGGTTGAGCAGGGCGATGCCGGTACACAGTTGCTGTTCAAGGTTGGCGTTGAGCAGCATGCCGTTGTTGATCACGAAGCTGGCGGTGCCGTTGAGGCTGTCGATCAGCGCTTTTTGGCTGTTGCCGCGACCTGTCAGGTTGCTGTCGAGGGTGATCTGGCCCTTGACCGGCGGGTTTTGCCCCTGGGCCTGCAGGATGCGTTCAACCGGCACTTGCTTGATGTGGGTTTGCAGCGCCACGACCGGGATGTCCTGGCGTACATCGAGTGTGCCGTTGGCCTGGAATGTGCCGTTGTAGAGGCCGCCGCTCAGGCTGTCGAGCTTGAGCTGGCCGTCGAGGCCGGACGCTTTGAGCGCAGCATTCTGGATCGGCAGCTTGCTCAGGGTCAGTTGGCCGAAGGCCAGGTCGGCGTCCACGTCCAGGGTGCGCAGGCGGGTCAGCGGCAGCAGCTTGTCGGTGCTCCACGCACCTTTGGTTGGGGCTTCCGGCAGCGGTGTATTGCCGCCGGCCGCCATGGCGCCCACTTCACTGTTCTGCACTTCGGCCTGGCGGGCAGAGGCTACGCCTTTGGCGGACTCGGATTTGGCCGGCAGGTAGTTGTCGGCGTTGAAGGTGTCGCCCTTGAGCTGAGCGCGCAGGGACTGCTTGGCGAAGTCATCCACGGCGACGCGGCCGGTGAAGGTGCTGCCATCGAGCTTGAGGTTCAGATCTTCCAGAGCCACGCTGGTAGGCGTGCCTTTGAGGCGGCTGACCAGCTCGACCTTGCTCAGGCTGCCTTCGGTCATGGCCGGCAACGGGTGACCGACGCTTTCTAGAAACTTGGCCAGGTCAAACTGGGCGATGGAGAGGGCGCCGCTGAGCTGCGGAGTTTTGTTCAGGTCGTTGACCTTCAGCTCACCCAAGGCTCGCAGTTGGTTGGCGGACAGCTTCAGGTTGGTCCACTCGGCGATATTGGCCGCAAGGTCCACTAACACTTGACCCTGGGTGGAGTAGGTCACGGTCTTGCCCTGCAATGGCTCGCCGGTGGCTTCGCCGCTCAGTCGCATGTCTTCGAGCTGATAGCGCTTGAGGGCGTTCTGGATGCGCAGGTTGCCGTTGAGTTCGGTCTTGACGCGCATCAGGGGTTGGTTGGTGCCCAGGAATGCGGTGAGTTTCAGCGGAATGCTGGCGCCTTCGTGTACGGCGCCGGCGCTCAATTGGATGCTTTCGGCGCTGAACTGCTTGCCGGTCTGCTCATCGTTGTATTCGACGCGGGCGTTGTTGATCGTCAGGCTGTCGATATCCAGGCGGATCGGTTTTGACGGCTTCTCGGGTTCTGGCTCGACAGGCTTTTCCACAGGTGCGGGAACGGGAGCCTCGGCGCCCGCCACTGGCACGTTCTTGCCGATGTCTTCCCAGTCACCGTGACCTTGCTTGTCGCGGTTCAGGCGCAGGTTGAGGCCTTCGACACGCACGTCGCTCATCTGCACTTCGCGGCGCAACAGCGGCAATACGCGTACTGACAGGCCGAGCATCTGCAGGTCGGCGAATGGCTTGGTCGGATTGGTCAGGGTGGCGACGCTGGCTTCGTGCAGCTCCAGGCCCAGCCAGGGGAACAGGCTCCAGCCGATGTCGCCATTGAGCGTCAGCTCGATGTGGGCCTTGTCGCGGGCTATCTGGCGAATCTCGTTTTTGTAGTCGTTGGGATCGAAGAGGTGGGTCAGGGCAAAGCCCAGGGCCACAATGATCAGCAACAGCCCGAGAAGTACCAGACCCAGGATTTTGCCGAACGCTTTCATGGGCGAGTCCTTGTATGTCGAATTCAAAATTTAGCCGAAGAGTATAACGCCCGCAGCCTCCCGTCAGTTCACGGATCGTTACATTGTATCTAGCCAGCCAGAAACGGGATTTTGGCGCCAAACAATACAGCTATCGCGAAAAAGGTGATGTCAGTTTGGTTTTTCTGTCATCAGCAGGTGCTAATCTGCGCGGGTTCGTCTGTCGTCTGCGACATAGCGTCGCGTTTAAACGGAGCTTTACTCAACAACAACGGCCAACGCTTTGCGTGCAAGGTCGAGGGAGAGAGCGTCTGGCGGACACATACTAATAACTGGGGGAAACACCAATGAGCACTAGCACTGCGGCCGGTAGTATTGCCGCACAGCCTGCGTTCCTGTCCAAGGAGCGCATCATCGCCAAGCCCGGGTTCAACCGCTGGCTGGTTCCACCGGCCGCCCTGGCCATCCACTTGTGCATCGGCATGGCCTACGGCTTTTCCGTGTTCTGGTTGCCGCTGTCCAAGGCGCTGGGCATCACCGCACCCGTCGCCTGCGCGCCGGACATGAGCTTTATCGCCCAAGTCTTCTCGTCCCAATGCGACTGGCCCATCTCCATGCTGGGCTGGATCTACACCCTGTTCTTCATCTTCCTGGGGTGCTCGGCGGCGATCTGGGGCGGCTGGCTGGAACATGCCGGGCCACGCAAGGCGGGCGTTGTATCGGCGTTGTGCTGGTGCGGCGGGCTGTTGATCTCGGCGTTGGGTATCTACACCCACCAGATCTGGCTGATGTGGATCGGCTCCGGGGTCATTGGCGGTATCGGCCTGGGCCTGGGCTATATCTCGCCCGTGTCGACCCTGATCAAGTGGTTCCCGGACAAGCGTGGCATGGCGACCGGCATGGCAATCATGGGCTTCGGCGGTGGCGCGATGGTGGGTGCACCCCTGGCCGCAGCGCTGATGGGCCACTTCGCGTCGCCGACCAGCGTGGGCGTATGGCAAAGCTTCCTGGTGATGGCTGCGATCTACTTCGTGTTCATGATCGGTGGCGCCTTGTCCTACCGTGTTCCGCCGACCGGCTGGAAGCCTGAGGGCTGGACCGCGCCGGCGAAAAAAGCCAGCAATGCGATGATCACCCACCGTCACGTGCATGTGAACGTGGCCTGGAAAACCCCGCAATTCCGCCTGGTGTGGCTGGTGCTGTGCCTGAACGTGTCCGCCGGTATTGGCATCCTCGGCATGGCTTCGCCCCTGCTGCAGGAAGTATTTGGTGGCAAGTTGCTGGGCGTCGACGTGCCGTTCGGTCAACTGGATGCGGGCCAACTGGCCTCCATCGCGGCCATCGCCGCGGGCTTCACTGGTCTGCTGAGCCTGTTCAACATTGGTGGCCGGTTCTTCTGGGCGTCGTTCTCCGACTACCTGGGCCGTAAAAACACCTACTTTGTGTTTTTCGCCCTGGGCTTTGCCCTGTACGCGCTGATCCCGAACCTGGGGCATCTGGGCAACGTGGCGCTGTTCGTGGCGGCGTTCTGCATCATCCTGTCGATGTACGGCGGTGGTTTTGCCACGGTTCCGGCCTACCTGGCCGACCTGTTCGGCACCCAGATGGTCGGCGCGATCCACGGTCGCCTGCTGACCGCGTGGGCAGCGGCGGGCGTGTTGGGCCCGGTACTGGTGAACTACCTGCGTGAGTATCAGCTGAGCATCGGCGTTGAACGTGCTGCGGCCTACGACATCACCTTGTACATCCTTGCGGGCCTGTTGGTGCTGGGCTTCATCTGCAACATGCTGGTACGCCCGGTGGCCGACAAGTACTTCATGAGCGACGCCGAACTGGCCGCCGAACAGGCGCTGGGCCATGACAAGGGCGCGGACGCCACCACTTCCCTGGAGTGGAAAGCGGCTTCCGGCACCGTGCCATTGGCCATCGCCGCCTGGTTGGTGGTGGGTATTCCGTTGGCGTGGGGTGTGTGGGTGACCCTGCAGAAGACGGCGGTGCTGTTCCACTAACACCGCAAACCTTTGTGGGCGCGGTTCCTGTGGGAGCCGGGCTTGCCCGCGATGGGATCACCTCGGAGAAACTGAAAAACCGGGGTGTCCGCATCGCAGGCAAGCCAGCTCCCACAAAAGCTGGTTCTCACATGTATGCACATGTCTATCCCCGACATTCCTCGCTTCAACTCGTCAGTCTTATCCCCTTCGATGTTTCTGTTTAGCGCCCGCGCCCCTATAATGGCTGCCTTTTTCGCCCAATGATTTTGCGGAGCTGGTGATGGCCGAACGTAAGGCGTCCGTCGAGCGCGACACTCTGGAAACCCAGATCAAAGCCTCGATCAACCTGGATGGCACCGGAAAGGCCCGATTTGATATCGGTGTACCTTTTCTTGAGCACATGCTGGACCAGATCGCCCGTCATGGGCTGATCGACCTGGATATCGTCAGCAAGGGCGACCTGCACATCGACGACCACCATACGGTGGAAGACGTGGGCATCACCCTCGGCCAGGCGTTTGCCAAGGCCATCGGCGATAAAAAAGGCATCCGTCGCTACGGCCACGCCTATGTCCCGCTGGACGAAGCGCTGTCGCGCGTGGTCATCGACTTCTCCGGCCGCCCAGGCCTGCAGATGCACGTGCCCTACACCCGCGCCACCGTGGGCGGTTTCGATGTCGACCTGTTCCAGGAGTTCTTCCAGGGTTTCGTCAACCACGCCCTGGTCAGCCTGCACATCGACAACCTGCGCGGCACCAACACCCACCACCAGATCGAAACCGTGTTCAAGGCTTTCGGCCGCGCCCTGCGCATGGCCGTGGAGCTGGATGAGCGCATGGCTGGGCAAATGCCCTCGACCAAGGGCGTCTTGTAATGCAGACGGTCGCGGTTATCGATTACGGCATGGGTAACCTGCACTCGGTGGCCAAGGCCCTCGAACACGTAGGTGCCGGCAAGGTGCTGATCACCAGCGATGCCAACGTGATTCGCGAAGCTGACCGGGTGGTGTTCCCCGGCGTCGGTGCGATCCGCGATTGCATGGCCGAGATCCGCCGCCTGGGCTTCGACAGCCTGGTGCGCGAAGTCAGTCAGGACCGCCCGTTCCTCGGCATCTGCGTGGGCATGCAAGCCTTGCTCGACCGCAGTGAAGAGAATGAAGGCGTCGACTGCATCGGCCTGTTTCCTGGCCAGGTGAAGTTCTTCGGCAAAGACCTGCACGAAGACGGCGCCCACCTGAAAGTCCCGCACATGGGCTGGAATGAAGTCAGTCAAACGGTGGATCACCCGCTGTGGCACAACATTCCGGACCTGGCGCGTTTCTATTTCGTGCACAGCTACTACATCGCCGCCGGTAACCCGCGCCAGGTGGTGGGTGGCGGGCATTACGGCGTCGACTTCGCCGCAGCGCTGGCCGACGGTTCGCGCTTTGCCGTGCAGTTCCATCCGGAGAAGAGCCACACCCATGGCCTGCAATTGCTGCAGAACTTCGCCGCGTGGGATGGTCGCTGGTAAATGGCCAAGAAACCGAAGCCGCCGATCTTGAACCTCACGCCCGAGCAGGAGCGTGAGGCCACTCACAAGATCAAGGCTTTCATGGAAGACCGTTTCGAGCTCAAGCTGGGCTCGTTCGAGGTCGCCGAGATTCTTGAGTTGTTTACCACCGAAGTAGCGCCGCACTATTACAACCGGGCGGTTTTCGACGCGCAGACGCTCCTTAAAGAAAGGTTCGAAAGCATCGAAAGCGACCTGTGGTCGCTTGAGAAGCCCTGACTTCCCAAGCATTGCTGAATATCGAATAAGGTTTGCCAGATGCTGATTATCCCCGCTATCGATCTCAAGGACGGTGCCTGCGTACGCCTGCGCCAAGGCCGCATGGAAGACTCCACTGTGTTCTCCGATGACCCGGTGAGCATGGCCGCCAAATGGGTGGAAGGGGGTTGCCGTCGCCTGCATCTGGTGGACCTGAACGGTGCTTTCGAAGGCCAGCCGGTCAATGGCGAAGTGGTTACCGCGATTGCCAAGCGTTACCCGAACCTGCCGATCCAGATCGGCGGCGGTATCCGTTCCCTGGAAACCATCGAGCACTACGTCAAGGCCGGCGTGAGCTACGTGATCATCGGCACCAAAGCCGTGAAAGACCCGGCGTTCGTCGCCGAAGCCTGCCGCGCGTTTCCTGGCAAAGTGATCGTGGGCCTGGACGCTAAAGATGGTTTCGTCGCCACCGACGGCTGGGCTGAGATCAGCACCGTGCAGGTGATCGATCTGGCCAAGCAGTTCGAAGCCGACGGCGTGTCCGCCATCGTTTATACCGACATCGCCAAAGACGGCATGATGCAGGGCTGCAACGTTCCGTTCACCGCTGCGCTGGCCGCCGCGACCAAAATCCCAGTGATCGCCTCCGGCGGCATCCACAACCTGGGTGACATCAAGTCGCTGCTGGACGCCAAGGCCCCTGGCATCATCGGCGCCATCACCGGCCGTGCGATCTACGAAGGTACCCTGGACGTCGCCGAAGCCCAGGCTTACTGCGATGCCTACAACGGCTGAGGACTGACCATGGCGCTGGCCAAACGCATCATCCCTTGCCTGGACGTCGACAACGGTCGCGTGGTCAAGGGCGTCAAGTTCGAGAACATCCGTGACGCCGGCGACCCGGTGGAAATCGCCCGTCGCTACGATGAGCAAGGTGCCGACGAGATTACCTTTCTCGACATCACCGCCAGTGTCGACGGTCGCGACACCACGCTGCATACCGTCGAGCGCATGGCCAGCCAGGTCTTCATCCCGCTGACCGTGGGCGGTGGCGTGCGCACTGTGCAAGACATCCGCAACCTGCTCAATGCGGGCGCGGACAAGGTCTCGATCAACACCGCGGCCGTGTTCAACCCGGAATTTGTCGGCGAAGCCGCCCAGCACTTCGGCTCGCAATGCATCGTCGTTGCCATCGATGCCAAGAAAGTCTCCGGCCCGGGCGAAACCCCGCGCTGGGAGATCTTCACCCATGGCGGGCGCAAGCCGACCGGCCTGGATGCGGTGGAGTGGGCGATGAAGATGGAAGGCCTGGGCGCCGGGGAAATCCTGCTGACCAGCATGGACCAGGACGGCATGAAAAACGGCTTCGACTTGGGCGTCACCCGTGCCATCAGCGATGCGCTGGGCATCCCGGTAATCGCCTCCGGCGGTGTCGGCAACCTGCAACACCTGGCCGACGGCGTGCTCGAAGGCCACGCCAGTGCGGTGCTGGCGGCGAGTATTTTCCATTTTGGCGAATACACCGTTCCCGAGGCCAAGGCGTACATGGCGGCGCGCGGTATCGTCGTTCGCTAAACGCTGCTGGACACCATGGCAGGCCAGAGGCACTCTCTGCGCTTGCCATGGATTCCGGTAACTTTCATGTTCAAGCACCTGCTGCTCGCCCTTGCCAGTACTTCCCTCCTGTTGACCACTCCGGCTCACGCCGAGGAACCGTCCGACGCCTCCCTGGTGTTGCTGACGGAAAACTTCCCGCCCTACAACATGGCGAAAAACGGCAAGAACTTCGCCAAGGACGAGAACGTCGAAGGTATCGCCGTGGACATCGTGCGCGAAACCTTCAAGCGCGCCGGCATTTCCTACAACCTCACCTTGCGTTTCCCCTGGGAGCGAATCTACAAGCTTGCCCTGGAGAAGCCTGGCTATGGTGTATTCGTGATGGCACGCCTGCCGGATCGTGAAGCCCTGTTCAAATGGGTCGGCCCCATCGGCCCGGATGATTGGGTGATGCTGGCTAAGGCTGACAG
>NZ_JBOICG010000291.1:0-4314 GCF_050739995.1 Pseudomonas sp.
GCCCACTGCTGACCACCACGCCGTTCAAGCGTTCCACGTTTATGCGCTGGGTCAGCGTTGCACGGTCGTAGTCCGGCAGGAAACGGCGATACAACTCCAGATAGTCGACACTAGCACCTTGTTCACGCAAACGCTCAGCCAGCAATTCTCGGCCGCCCTCGCCGCGCAGGATCAGCACGCGGGCACCCTGGCCTGCGATAGCCTCGCGCAAGGCAGGCAATGCAAGCAAGGCCTCGCTGTCATCGCCGGTTTGCGGATAGTGAACGTTGAGGCCGTGATCGGCCAGTACCTGTGCGGTGGCTGCACCGACACTGAACCAGGGCAGTTGCGGCCAAGCCCGATCCAGTTGCCGTAAAGCAAGGCGTGCGGCAGGCTTACTCACCACAATCACCGCACAATAGCGACCCAAATCAGCAAAAACAGCCTGTTGCTCAGCCGTAACCGGCAAGGCTTCGATATCCAGCAAGGGCAGGCTGCTGCTGAAAATGCCGGCCTCGGACAATGACGCCGCCAGCGCCATCGACTCCTCGGCAGGCCGCGTCAGCAGCACACGCCACTGGGTCACTGCGGACCCGCCTCGCCGTAGACTTTTTGCAGAATGGCGCCAGCGCCCTTGGCCAACAGTTCCTCAGCCACCTGTATACCCAAGGCGGTGGCGTCACACTGCGGCCCACGCACTTGCGCAGTGAGCAAGGTACCGCCGTCCGGATCACCCACCAAACCACGCAGCCAAAGGTTTTCACCCTCAAGCACCGCGTAACAGGCAATCGGCACCTGGCAACCACCGTTGAGGTGCTTGTTCAGCGCGCGCTCGGCCGTAACACGGACTTCGGTATCGGGGTGATCAAGGGGTTTGAGCAAGGCGTGAATTTCACTGTCGGCAGTTCGGCATTCGATACCCACGGCCCCCTGCCCGCCTGCGGGCAAGCTGTCTTCGACGCTGATCGCCGAAGTGATGCGGTCTTCAAAGCCCAGGCGGATCAAACCCGCCGCGGCAAGGATGATCGCGTCATATTCACCGGCGTCCAGCTTGGCCAGACGGGTATTGACGTTGCCGCGCAAAAAGCGGATCTGCAGGTCCGGGCGACGGGTCAGCAACTGCGCCTGACGACGCAAGCTGGAGGTGCCGACGATACTGCCCAAAGGCAGTTCGTCCAGAGACGTGTAGGTATTGGAAACAAAGGCGTCGCGTGGGTCTTCGCGCTCGCAGATGCAATACAGGCCCAGGCCTTCGGGGAAGTCCATGGGCACGTCTTTCATCGAGTGCACGGCGATGTCGGCTTCGTTTTCCAGTAGCGCGGTTTCCAGCTCCTTGACGAACAAGCCCTTGCCGCCGATCTTCGACAGCGGCGAGTCGAGCAGCTTGTCGCCGCGACTGACCATGGGCACCAGGGTCACCTTGAGACCTGGGTGGGCCTGCTCAAGGCGTGCTTTGACGTATTCGGCCTGCCACAAGGCCAAGGCGCTTTTACGGGTGGCGATGCGGATTTCGCGAGAGGACATGGATCAATCCGTACTGAATAGATACGGCAGATAATAACAGCTCAGGCAATCACGCTTTGATTTGTATCAGCAAGTACGGGGCCTCCCTGGCCGCGTCGCACCGGGATCAGGATTGCAGACCTCGCTGCAGCCCTTGGACTAAAGCTGCTGCATCATCTTGCGCACGCCGGCGACATGGCGTCGGCTGACGATCAAGGCATCACCATTGAGTCCCTTCAGAAACAGCTGAAAGTGCCCAAGAGGTGTGCGTTGCAGGCGCTCTATCCGCTCACGGGCCACCAACGCGTTACGGTGGATACGCACGAAGCGGTCGCCAAACTCATCCTCAAGGGCCTTGAGGGGTTCATCGAGCAACACTTCGCCCGTCTCGTGGCGCAGGGTCACGTACTTGTGATCAGCAATGAAGTAGACCACCTGCCCCAAGGGGATCAGCTCAATACCCTTGCGGGTCCGCGCGCTGATATGGCTGCGAGGCCCGTTACCACTTTGGGCTGCAGGCTGGGTCAGCGCGGCAAGCTGGACGCGATTTGGACGCTCGGCCTTTTTCAAGGCTTTGAGCAGAAGATCTGCGGTTACCGGCTTGGTCACGAAACTGACGCCGCTGGCCTCCAGCGTCTGCGCGGAGAACTCTTCATGGCCGGCACACAACACCACGGCAGGTGGCGACTCTCGTTCGCTCAAGCGAGCAGCGACTTGCAGGCCATCCAGGCCCGGCAGGCGGATATCGAGCAACACCACATCCGGCTTGAGGCTGTCGATCAGCGTCAACGCCTCTTCGCCGTTGGTGGCGCTCGGTTCAAGGACTGTATAACCCTCAAGTTCACTGACCAGACGGCTCAGTCGCTCGCGGGCTTGGGGTTCGTCATCAACGATCAGGACATTCATATTGCGCTGGATTCCTGCGTGAGTCTCGCACAAGGGTAGCGTAGACAGGTGCGGTGACTTGCGTCACAGCGATCCACGCTAAGACTAGCGCGAGCGGCAAAAAGTGCCCTGAGAGTGGCACCCATATTTACCCGGACCTGTTCAATTGCGCCCAAGACCTGCTGCCTTAGGGCATCGTCGTAGGGTTTACTGATACACAATCCGAATACCCCCCTTTTTAATGGATAGTCTGGGCTTCGACCGCATCACCCGACTTTGGTGCATTCACGCTCTATCAGTGCAACTGTAGACGCTCACTGAGACGACATTGCTCAATCGTCAAATATCGTTTCAATAAACACCTGGCTCCAGTCTCTTCCCGGACGCGTCCGGCGGCAAGGCACTTAGCCATCCTTTGCACAAATAAAAATGCCGATCACCCGCAGCACCGCCTTCCCGGGCAACCCTGTTATTATCGGCGGCACACCTCCACGCCTCTTTTAAGCAGATCACGAGCGAATCCATGAGCACCGACAAGACCAACCAGTCCTGGGGCGGCCGCTTCAGTGAACCCGTCGACGCCTTCGTCGCCCGCTTCACCGCCTCCGTCACCTTCGACCAGCGCCTGTACCGCCACGACATCATGGGCTCGATCGCCCACGCCACGATGCTGGCCAAGGTCGGCGTACTGACCGACGCCGAGCGCGACAGCATCATCGACGGCCTGACCACCATCCGTGGCGAGATCGAGGCTGGCACGTTCGACTGGCGCGTCGACCTGGAAGATGTGCACATGAATATCGAGGCCCGCCTCACCGACCGCATCGGTGTGACCGGCAAGAAACTGCACACTGGTCGCAGCCGTAACGACCAGGTAGCCACCGACATCCGCCTGTGGCTGCGGGACGAAATCGACCTGATCCTGTCCGAAATCACCCGCCTGCAAAAAGGCCTGCTGGAGCAGGCCGAGCGTGAATCGGACACCATCATGCCGGGCTTCACCCACCTGCAGACCGCGCAGCCCGTGACCTTCGGCCACCACCTGCTGGCCTGGTTCGAAATGCTCAGCCGTGACTACGAGCGCCTGGTGGACTGCCGCAAACGCGCCAACCGCATGCCGCTGGGCAGTGCCGCGCTGGCTGGCACCACCTACCCGATCGATCGCGAATACACCGCGCAACTGCTGGGTTTTGACGCCGTGGGCGGCAACTCCCTGGACGGTGTGTCGGACCGTGACTTCGCCATCGAATTCTGCGCCGCGGCCAGCATCGCGATGATGCACCTGTCGCGTTTCTCCGAAGAGCTGGTGCTGTGGACCAGCGCGCAATTCCAGTTCATCGACCTGCCGGACCGCTTCTGCACCGGCAGCTCGATCATGCCGCAAAAGAAAAACCCCGACGTGCCCGAGCTGGTGCGTGGCAAGAGCGGCCGCGTATTCGGCGCATTGATGGGCCTGCTGACCCTGATGAAAGGCCAACCGCTGGCCTACAACAAGGACAACCAGGAAGACAAGGAGCCGCTGTTCGACGCCGCCGACACCCTGCGCGACTCGCTGCGAGCCTTTGCCGACATGATCCCGGCGATCAAGCCCAAGCACGCGATCATGCGTGAAGCAGCCCTGCGTGGGTTCTCCACTGCCACTGACCTCGCGGACTATCTGGTGCGCCGTGGCCTGCCGTTCCGTGATTGCCACGAAATCGTTGGCCATGCCGTGAAATACGGCGTGGACACCGGCAAGGACCTGGCCGAGATGAGCCTGGAAGAACTGCGTCAGTTCAGCGACCAGATCGAGCAGGACGTGTTTGCCGTGCTGACCCTGGAAGGTTCGGTGAATGCCCGTAACCATGTGGGCGGCACTGCGCCGGCGCAGGTGAAGGCAGCCGTCGTGCGCGGCCAGGCACTGCTCGCCAGCCGCTAAAAGCTTCGCGAGCAAGCCCGCTCCCACAC
>NZ_JBOICG010000292.1:0-1965 GCF_050739995.1 Pseudomonas sp.
TCATCCAGCAAGGCCGTGGCGGCGATTTGCGCGTCGGCCACCAGCGCCACTTGGGGCGGGTAATTGCGCACAGTCTGGTCGGCGTCGATGTCGATACGCAGCAACGCACCCGGAATCTCGAAGCCGCCGGCGAAGGTCACGTCATAGTCGGTTTCCGCCAGCTCGGTGCCAATGGCCAGCACCACGTCCGCCTCGGCCACCAGCGCACGCGTGGCGACCAGTGTCTGGGTCGAGCCGATCAGCAGCGGATGAGAGGAGGGCAGCATGCCCTTGGCATTGATCGTCAGGGCCACCGGTGCGCCCAGGGTTACGGCCAGGGGCGTGAGTTCAGGGGCGGCATCGATGGCGCCGCCACCCGCCAGGATCAGCGGGCGTTTCGCTGCGGCGAGCAACTGGCTCATCTGCTTGACCGCCGACGGCGCCGCACCGGCTCGGGCCACGCTGATGGGCTCGCTGCCCAGCAACGCATCGGCGTTTTCCACCAGCACATCCAACGGGATTTCGATATGCACCGGGCGCGGTCGACCGGCCTGGAACAATGCAAAGGCCCGCGCCAGTACGCCGGGCAATTCTGCGGCCGACATCAAGGTATGGGAGAACGCCGCCACGCCCGCGATCATCGCGCTCTGGTTCGGCAACTCATGCAACTTGCCGCGCCCGCCGCCCAATTGGCTGCGCGATTGCACGCTGGAGATCACCAGCATCGGGATTGAGTCCGCATAAGCCTGGCCCATGGCGGTGGTGATATTGGTCATGCCGGGGCCGGTGATGATGAAGCACACGCCGGGCTTGCCACTGGTGCGCGCATAGCCGTCGGCCATGAACCCGGCGCCCTGTTCATGGCGCGGGGTGACGTGACGGATGCCGGAACGGGCCAGGCCGCGGTACAGCTCCACGGTGTGCACGCCGGGAATACCGAACACCTGCTCCACACCGTAGCTTTCCAGGAGGTTGACCAATACTTCGCCGCAGGTCGCCATGCTTGTCGCTCTTGTTATGGATTCGAGGCGGTATTGGAGCGGCTGGCCGGTAGCGGCAACAATCGATAAAAAGTCATACTAGCCATGTCCTCACGTCATGGCTCGATTCCAATGAAGCGCCTTCCACCGTTGCCCGCCTTGCACACGTTCTGGGTCACGGCCCAGTGCTGCAACTTCACCCGCGCCGCCGAGCAGTTGCACATTACCCAAGGCGCGGTGAGCCGGCAGATTGCCGGGCTGGAAAACCATTTGGGCTACGCCTTGTTCCAGCGCCAGGCGCGGGGCTTGAGCCTGACTGACGAAGGTCGCGAATGGTCGCTGCGGGCGCAGCAGGTGTTTGGCCTGATCGGTGATGCCGTGGAGCAGATCGGCAGCCGCCGCCAAACCCTGCAACTCAAGGCGTCTACCTGTGTGATGCGTTGGCTGCTGCCGCGCCTGATGCAATGGCAAAAAGAACGCCCGGATGTGCCGGTGGAACTGACCACCACCGTGGCTTACACCGTTGACTTTCGCCGTGAGCAATTCGATGCGGCGGTGATTTATGCGCCCATCGCCGAGCAATCGGCCGAGGCGCGGCATTTATTCGATGAGCAACTCACGCCGGTCTGCGCCCCCGCGTTGCTCGCAGGCTTGCACACACCGGCAGACTTGCAACGACAGGTGCTGCTGCACCCCACCCGGGATGAACGGGATTGGGCGTTGTGGTTGAAAGCGGCGAACACCCGTTTGAGCAATCTGGCCCAGGGGCATCATTTCGAGACACTGGATCTGGCCATGACGGTGGCGTCACAAGGTTCAGGCGTGGCGATTGGCGACAGTGCGTTGATTGGCGAGGATGTGATGGCGGGAAGGTTGGCGATGCCGTTCGAACTGCGGGTGCTGACGGGGATGGGGTATTACCTGGTGTATCCGCCGGGGACTGAGCCGTCGGCAGGGTTGGAAGCATTGATGGAGTGGCTAGTGAGTCAGGCAACGTCTCCTGAAC
>NZ_JBOICG010000293.1:0-4304 GCF_050739995.1 Pseudomonas sp.
GGCATCACCGCACTCGCCCAGCCTACCGACGCCATTGGCGCCACTGCATTCGACTGCCTGCTCAGGCGCTTGCGTGGCGATACCGAACCGACGCGCACCCTGGATTTCCTGCCCGAACTGATCATCCGAGGCTCCACCCAATCCCATGTGGGAGCTGGCTTGCCTGCGATGGCGATGGATCAGTCAGCCGTGTATTGACTGAAAAACTGCTATCGCAGGCAAGCCAGCTCCCACAGATTTAATTTGCGCTTAAAAATGAAACCGGTTTCAGAGGTAAACAACAATGCATAAATACCCCGTCTCCATCAGCCTATCCAGCTACGGCGCCGACCTGGTGCGCCAACAGGGCCAATTGAGTTTTGTCGAGCTGCTCGCCGCTGCCGGTGCCCAGCGCATCGAATGGCGTGAAGAACTGTTGACCCACGAGCAACCTGCCGAACTGGCTCAAGCAGCGGCGCAACACCAGTTGGAATCGGTGTTCTCATCGCCCTTGGAACTCTGGGTCGCCGGACGCGCCCAGCCCAACTCGGAACTGACCGCCACCCTCGACCGTGCCCAGGCGTTTGGCTCGCGATGGCTCAAGGTATCGCTGGGCTACTTCACTGATACCAACGACCTGCAAAGCCTGAACGCCCTGCTCAATCGTCACTCGGTTCACCTGTTGGTAGAGAACGACCAGACCCTGCACGGCGGGCGCATCGAGCCCATGCAGCGTTTCTTCACCGAAGTCGAGCGCCTGGGCCTGCCGGTCAAGATGACCTTCGACATCGGCAACTGGCAGTGGCAGGACCAGTCCGCCCTCACGGCGGCACGCCTGCTCGGACGGCACGTGGACTACCTGCATTGCAAGGCCGTGGCCCGCCGCCAGGACGGCAAGCTCGTCGCCCTGCCACCCGGCATCACCGACCTGCATCTGTGGGAACAACTGCTCAAGCACATGACTCAAGGTATTACCCGGGCCGTAGAATTCCCGCTGCAAGGTGATGACCTGATCCTGGTCACCACGCAACAGGTCGCCGCCCTCGCCGTCCTTGGCCAGCCCCGCATGGAGAATGCCCATGTCTGAGATCGACATCCTCTCGTTTGGCGAAACCATGGCGATGTTCGTCGCCGAGCAGGCCGGCGACCTGGCGCAAGTGGCGCAGTTTCACAAGCGCATTGCCGGCGCCGACAGCAATGTAGCCATCGGCTTGTCACGCCTGGGCTTCAAGGTGGCCTGGCTGAGTCGGGTGGGCAATGATTCCCTGGGCCGCTTTGTGGTCGATACATTGAAAAAGGAAGGCCTGGATTGCCGTCACGTGGCGGTCGATCCGCAACACCCTACGGGCTTTCAGTTCAAGTCCCGTGAAGAGACCGGCGCCGATCCCCAGGTCGAGTACTTCCGCAAAGGTTCGGCCGCCAGCCACTTGTCCATCGCCGCCATCAGCCCCGCGTTACTGCAAGCGCGTCACCTGCACGCCACCGGCATTCCACCCGCGCTGTCCGACGTCACCCGGGAACTGTCCCACGAGCTGATGACGCAGATGCGCAAGGCTGGACGCAGCGTGTCGTTCGACCCCAACCTGCGCCCGTCGTTGTGGCCAAGCCAGTCGCAGATGATCCGCGAAATCAACGCCCTCGCCGCCCTGGCCGACTGGGTGTTGCCAGGTTTGAGTGAAGGCCGTTTGCTCACCGGCCTCGATGACCCGGCCGACATCGCGGCCTTTTACCTCGACCAAGGCGCCGAGGCTGTGGCGATCAAGCTCGGGGCGGATGGCGCTTACTACCGGACCCAGATGGACCAAGGTTTTATCGCCGCAGTCCCCGTGGAAAACGTGGTGGATACCGTGGGCGCCGGCGATGGTTTTGCCGTGGGCATGGTCAGTGCCCTGCTGGAAAACCTCAGCTTCCCCGAAGCCGTGCAGCGCGGTAACTGGATCGGCAGCCGTGCCGTGCAGAGCCGTGGAGATATGGAAGGTTTGCCATTCAGGGAAGACCTGCCCTTGGTACAGAAAGCGGGCTAATCAAAGGGGCTGCTTCGCAGCCCAGCGCGGGGCAAGCCCGCTCACTACAACCTGTTGCCACAACTACAACAAGCTCAGGAGCAACCCCATGGACACCTTGAAACTCGCCACCCGCCGTTGGTGGTACATCATGCCCATCGTTTTTGTCACCTACAGCCTGGCGTATCTGGACCGCGCCAACTACGGCTTCGCCGCCGCCTCCGGGATGGCCGAAGACCTGATGATCACCCCCGGCATGTCGTCGTTGCTGGGCGCGCTGTTTTTCCTCGGCTACTTTTTCTTCCAGGTGCCGGGGGCGATCTATGCGCAGAAGCGCAGCGTTAAAAAGCTGATCTTTGTCAGCCTGATCCTGTGGGGTGGCCTGGCGACCCTGACGGGTGTGGTGTCCAACGCCTACATGCTGATCGCCATCCGCTTCATGCTCGGCGTGGTGGAGGCGGCGGTGATGCCGGCGATGCTGGTGTACCTGTGCCACTGGTTCACCCGTGCCGAACGCTCCCGCGCCAACACCTTCCTGATCCTCGGCAACCCAGTGACCATGCTGTGGATGTCAGTGGTCTCGGGCTATCTGGTGCAGCACTTCAGCTGGCGCTGGATGTTCATCATCGAAGGCTTGCCGGCAGTGATCTGGGCGTTTATCTGGTGGAAGCTGGCCGACGAGCGCCCCAAGGATGCCAAATGGCTCAGTGATAGCGAGAAACAGGACCTGGAAAGCGCCCTGGCCGCCGAACAGGTGGGCATCAAGGCGGTGAAGAACTACGCCGAGGCCTTCCGCTCGCCCAAAGTGATCGTGCTAGCGCTGCAGTTCTTTTGCTGGAGCATCGGCGTGTACGGCTTTGTGCTGTGGTTGCCGTCGATTCTCAAGGCCGGATTGCAGATGGACATGGTCGAAGCCGGCTGGCTCTCCGCCCTGCCGTACCTGGCGGCGGTGATCGGCATGCTCGTGGTGTCCTGGGGCTCGGACAAGCTGCAAAAACGCAAGCGCTTCGTGTGGCCACCGTTGCTGATTGCATCTATCGCGTTCTACGGCTCCTACGCGCTAGGTGCCGAACATTTCTGGTGGTCCTACACCTTGCTGGTGATTGCCGGGGCCTGCATGTATGCACCCTACGGTCCGTTCTTCGCCATCGTCCCGGAAATCCTGCCAGCCAACGTCGCCGGCGGCGCCATGGCGCTGATCAACAGCATGGGCGCCCTGGGCTCGTTCGGCGGTTCGTACCTGGTGGGCTACCTCAATAGCAGCACCGGCTCGCCCGGCGCTTCGTACCTGCTGATGAGCGGTGCGCTGCTGCTGTCAGTGGTGTTGACGATTTTCCTCAAGCCCGGCGCCAGTGATCGCGTACGGATGCCAACCCTGGAGTTGAAGGTAAAAACCTCATGAAAAAGTCTGTCGTGCTATACAAAAAACTCTCTGCGCCGCTGATGGCACGCCTGCAGGAACAGGCCGATGTCACCTTGATCGAAGCCCTGGACGACACCGGCCTCGCCAAATTGCGTGATGCGCTGCCTACCGCCCAAGGTCTGCTGGGCGCCAGCCTGCGCCTGGACGCCAAGCTGCTGGACCTGGCGCCCAACCTGCAAGCCGTGGCCAGCGTCTCGGTAGGCGTCGACAACTACGACATCGACTACCTGACCCAGCGCGGCATCCTGCTCAGCAACACCCCGGATGTGCTCACCGAAACCACTGCCGACACCGGCTTTGCGTTAATCCTGGCCACCGCACGCCGCGTGGTCGAACTGGCGGACATGGTACGCGCCGGCCAATGGAGCAAGAACATCGGCCCTGCGCACTTCGGCACCGACGTGCATGGCAAGACCCTGGGAATCATCGGCATGGGCCGCATCGGCGAAGCCCTGGCCCAGCGTGGGCATTTCGGCTTCGGCATGCCGGTGATCTACCACAGCCATTCGCCCAAGCCAGCGGTGGAAGCACGCTTTGGCGCGCAATACCGCAGCTTGAATGACTTGCTGCAAGAAGCTGACTTTGTTTGCCTGACCCTGCCGCTGACGGCCGAAACCGAGAAGCTGATCGGTGCCGAGGCGTTTGCACGCATGGGCCCGGAGACGATCTTTATCAACATCTCGCGAGGCAAGGTGGTGGACGAAGCCGCGTTGGTGCAAGCGTTGCAGCAACGCACTATCCGGGCGGCCGGGCTGGACGTGTTCGAGCGTGAGCCGCTGAACCACGACTCACCGTTGCTGCGTTTGAACAATGTGGTGGCCACGCCGCACATCGGCTCTGCGACCCATGAGACACGGGAGGCGATGGCCAAGTGTGCGGTGGATAATCTGTTGCAGGCG
>NZ_JBOICG010000294.1:0-6838 GCF_050739995.1 Pseudomonas sp.
GTTAAGGACAGCGTCGTCCAGGCCTCGGGCATCCGTGGTACTCAGGGCGTCAGCCTGCAGGTCGGTGGCGATACTCGCCTCACTGGCAGCCGGATCAGCGCGCAGGACGGCCAGGTCAACCTGGGCGGCTCCACGGTGACGGCAACCACATTGACGGGCAGCGACTATCGCGCCGATGTCGGGCTTAACCTGTCGAAGTCACCGGTCAACCTGGCGCTGGGTGCCAAGGACGAACTGACCCAGAAACAGGACGATGCCACGCGTAAGGATCAAGCGTTCAACCTTGGGCCGCTGCGGGTTGGCGGGCACAGTGACAGTCAGGAGCTGCAAGCCGGAATCGATCAGAACACCCACTAAGTAGCACGGCTTCGGTGGGGGCAGGTGAGCCTGTTTCCACCGAAGCAAACATTTCTAAATGTTTCTTCATAAAGCCAAATCGTCATTAAACAGACACATATCAGGAATTAAATCGTCACGTCTTAGACAGGTGGACCCTTCCACTTACCCCTTCCCATGAGGTGTTGTCGTGATGTTGCCGACTAAAAAAAGTCTGTCTGTTTTGTTGACCGCCCTGTGCCTGAGCGGAGTGGCCCACGCCACGGACGTTACCGGTGCCGGCTCCAGCTTCGTCTACCCGGTGCTGTCCAAGTGGTCCCAGGACTACAGCAAGAATTCCAGCAACCGCATCAACTATCAGTCGATTGGCTCTGGCGGCGGCATCGCCCAGATCAAGGCGGCTACCGTTGACTTCGGCGCATCCGACGCCCCGCTGTCAGCCGATGATCTCAAAGCCGGTGGCCTGGGCCAGTTCCCTAGCGTGATCGGCGGTATCGTGCCGGTGATGAACGTCGAAGGCGTGGCCGCAGGCCAGCTGAAGTTCGATGGCGATACCCTGGCAAAAATCTTCCTGGGTGACATCAAGGCCTGGAACGATCCGGCCATCGCCGCGCTCAACCCTGGCGTGAAACTGCCCAGCGCGAACATCACCGTTGTGCACCGTTCTGACGGTTCCGGCACTTCGTACAACTTCACCAACTACCTGGCTAAAGTCAGCGATAGCTGGAAAACCAAGATCGGTTTCGGCACCACCGTACCGTGGCCAGTCGGCGTGGGCGGCAAGGGCAACGAAGGTGTTTCGGCCTACGTGAAGCAGATCAAGAACTCGATCGGCTTCGTGGAATACGCCTACGCCCTGCAGAACAAGATGACCTACGCCTCGCTGAAGAATGCTTCGGGCAAGTTCGTCGTGCCTAACGCCAAGGCGTTCCAGGCCGCAGCGGACACCGCCGACTGGGCCAGCGCGAAAGACTTCAACCTGATCATGACCAACGCGCCAGGCGAAGGCGCATGGCCGATCACGGCCACCACCTGGATCATCATGTACAAGCAGCCCAAGAATGCCGAGCAAAGCCAGGCGGCCTTCAACTTCTTCAAGTGGTCCCTGGAAAAAGGCCAGCAACAGGCCGCAGCGCTGGATTACGTAGCACTGCCGTCCTCCCTGGTGACGCGAATCGAAGATTACTGGAAGTCTGACTTCACTCACTGATTCGCCCTATGACCCCCTTCCCCTTTCACTGTCGGTGATTGGGGAAGGCGGTGAGCACATCCGATATGAACGACACGGTCCAACCGCTGGTTATGACAACGCATGCGAGCGACACACGGGGCGACAGCCGCGCCGCCCGCGATCAACGCCACGACCTGTGGTTCAAACGCTCGATGTTCGGCGCCGCCATGCTGGTGTTGGTGCTGCTGGGTGCTATTGCAGCCTCGACCCTTTGGGGCGGAGGGCTGGCCTTCAAGACCTTCGGGCTCGATTTCATTACCAGTACCGAGTGGGATGCAGTCAATAACCACTTTGGTGCCGTGGTGCCGATCTACGGCACGTTGGTCACCTCGTTTCTGGCTTTGCTGATTGCCGTTCCGGTGAGCTTTGGCATTGCGATTTTTCTTACAGAGGTCGCACCGCCCTGGTTGAAAATGCCGGTCGCGTCGGCCATCGAGCTACTCGCCGGTATCCCTTCAATCATCTACGGCATGTGGGGCCTGTTCGTGTTCGGACCGTTTATGGCCGAACATCTCTCCCCCTTGATCAACGACTACCTGGGCGCCCTGCCCTTTGTCGGCTCGCTGTTCCAGGGCCCGCCGCTGGGGATTGGCATGCTGACCGCAGGCATCGTGCTGGCGGTGATGATCATGCCGTTCATCACCTCGGTGATGCATGAGGTGTTCCGCAGTGTGCCGACGCAGTTGAAAGAATCGGCCTACGCTTTGGGCAGCACCACCTGGGAAGTGGTGTGGGACATCGTCTTGCCCTACACCCGCTCGGCGGTGGTCGGCGGCATCTTTCTCGGCCTGGGCCGCGCCCTTGGCGAGACCATGGCAGTCACCTTCGTACTGGGTAACGCCCAACAGTTTTCCGCCTCGTTGCTGATGCCCAGCAGCTCCATTGCATCGGTGATCGCCAACGAATTCAGCGAGGCCTACACCGACCTGCACCGCTCCGCGCTGATTGCCTTGGGCTTCCTGCTGTTTATCGTGACCTTCGTCGTGCTGGCGGCGGCGCGATTGCTGCTGATGCGCCTGTCACGCAAGGAGGGCCTATGAACGCCAACGAACGCCTGTACCGCAAACGCGCGCTGAAAAATGGCGTGGCCATGTTCCTCAGCTGCGGCGCAACCGCCTTTGGCTTGCTGTGGCTGGCGTGGATTCTGCTGACCACCATTATCAACGGCTTCCAGGCGCTCAACCTGCGTCTGTTCAGCCAGATGACCCCACCGCCCGGCACCGAAGGCGGCTTGGCCAACGCGTTTTATGGCAGCGCGCTGATGTCCGCCATTGCCCTGCTGATTGGCACGCCCATCGGGCTGATGGCCGGCATCTGGCTGGCAGAATTCGCACGGCATTCGCGCCTGGGCACTACCGTGCGTTTTATCAACGACATCCTGCTGTCCGCACCGTCGATTGTGCTGGGGTTGTTCGTGTATACCGCCGTCATTCTGCCGCTGAACCAACTGACCAATCACCAAGTAGGTTTTTCTGCCATCGCCGGCGCCTTGGCCTTGGCGCTGTTGGTGATTCCGGTGGTGGTGCGTACCACCGATGAAATGCTTCAACTGCAACCCTCGACCATGCGCGAAGCGGCCTTGGCACTCGGTGTGCCGCAGTGGAAGTTGACGCTACAGATCGTGTTGCGAGCAGCCAAAGCCGGCGTCGTTACCGGCATCCTGCTCGCCCTGGCCAGGATCACCGGGGAAACCGCGCCCCTGTTGTTCACCGCTTTCGGCAACCAGTTCTGGAGCAGCAACCTGCTCAAGCCGATCGCCAGCGTCCCTGTGGTTATTTTCCAGTACGCCATGAGCCCGTTCGACGACTGGCACTCACTTGCCTGGGCCGGTGCGCTGGTCCTGACGCTGTTCGTGCTGGTACTCAGCCTGGCATCTCGCCTGATTCTTTTACGCAATAGGTCCCACTGATGGACACCACCCGTACCGAACCCGAAAAAACCAAAATCCAAGTCCGTGGGCTGGAGTTTTTCTACAACAACCAGCGCTCCCTGAAATCCATCGACATCGATATCCCGGAAAAACGCATCACCGCCATCATCGGCCCTTCGGGCTGCGGCAAGTCCACGTTGCTGCGTGTGTTCAACCGCATCTATTCGATGTACCCCAAGCAAGAAGCGCGTGGCGAAGTACTGCTCAATGGCGAAAACATCCTCGCCCCCGGCTACTCGATGAACCGCCTGCGCAGCCACGTGGGCATGGTGTTCCAGAAACCCGTGCCGTTCCCGATGTCGATTTACGACAACATCGCCTACGCCGTACGCCACCACGAAAAGCTGTCACGCCGGGAAATGGATGAACGTGTCGAGCAGGCCCTGCGCGGCGGCGCCCTGTGGGATGAGGTGAAAGACAAACTCAACCAGAGCGCACAAAGCCTCTCCGGCGGCCAGCAACAGCGCCTGTGCATCGCCCGCACCATTGCGCTGCGCCCACAGGTATTGCTGCTGGACGAACCCACGTCGGCACTCGACCCCATCTCCACCGGACGCATCGAGCAATTGATCACCGAATTGAAGACCCAATACACGGTGATCATCGTGACCCACAACATGCAGCAAGCCGCGCGGGTGTCGGACAACACCGCGTTCATGTTCATGGGGGAATTGATTGAGCATGGAAATACCGACGAGATCTTCACCAAGCCGAGGATGAAGCAGACGGAGGACTATATTACTGGGCGCTTTGGCTAAGCGCCCCATGCGTCGCCCATTGCAGGTGGCGATTTTTCACAAGACTGTATGGACCAGACTCATGCCCCGCATTCAGGTTTGAGCGGGGCTCAGCGTCTCCCACAAAAAGCGGTAGACCAGCGCACTCATATGCGCAGCCTGCGCATTGTCCGCCGCCCCGCCGTGCCCTCCCTCGATATTTTCGTAGTACGTCACATCCTTGCCGGCCTCGATCATCTTCGCCGCCAGCTTGCGGGCGTGGGCCGGATGCACACGGTCATCGCGGGTCGAGGTCAGGAAAAACACGGGCGGGTAGCTCTTTTCCGGGTCAAACAAGTGATACGGCGAAAACGTCTTGATGTACGCCCACTCTTCGGGCACATCCGGGTTACCGTACTCCTCCATCCACGACGCCCCGGCCAGCAAGTGGTGGTAGCGCTGCATATCGAGCAAGGGCACCTGAGACACGATTGCACCGAACAGTTCCGGGTATTGGGTCAACATATTACCGGCCAACAGGCCACCGTTACTGCCGCCCTCCGCGCCCAAGCGCCGGGGAGAAGTAATCCCCCGTTCGATCAGGTCCCGGGCCACCGCCGCAAAGTCTTCATAGGCTCGCGGACGGTTGTGCTTGAGTGCCGCCTGATGCCAGCGGGGCCCATATTCACCACCACCGCGAATGTTGGCAACCACGTACACACCGCCCATTGAGAGCCAGGCGCGGCCTATCTCACCGGAGTAGTGCGGAGTCAGGGACACCTCGAAACCGCCGTAACCATAGAGCAAGGTCGGCGCCGTACCATCGAGTGCCAAGTCCTTCCTGCGCACCATGAAATACGGTACACGGGTGCCGTCACTCGAAAGCGCGAAGTGCTGCTCGACAACCTGCTGGCTTGAGTCGAACAACGCCGGCAGGCTTTTCAGTACCTCGGGCGCATGACCTATCTCAGTCAGCGCCAAGGTGGTCGGCGTCAGATAGTCGGTGCTCACCAGCCAGACGGCATCACTGTCGTCGCTGTCCACTGCGTTGACATATACCGTGCCCATACCTGGCGCCCCCGATAACGGGCTGTGCTGCCATCCATTCGCGCCATGGGTAAGGACGCTGAGGTGATTCTTGACATGGTCAAGTACGTTCAGCACCAGATGATTCAGGGTCCAGGTAAACCCCGTCAGCGAGGTACTGTCCGTAGGGGTGAACAGCACGTCGAAATCGCGCTGGCCCGCCATGAAACGGTCAAACTTGATCGCCAGCAACGAGCCGGCGACAAGCGTCTTACCTAGCTGCCAGTCCTCGCGCAGCTCCAACAGCAGCCAGTCTTTGTGCACCGACTTTTCAGCCGAGTTCGGCGCATCGATTTTAAGTAGCTGGTCATCGTCGCCCCGCAGGTACAGCTCGCTGTTGTAGAAGGCCAGCGTGCGGCTGACGAAATCACGCTCGTAGCCTGGCGTGTCATCGTGCATCGCCGCGATATACATATCATCCAACGCGCCTTCGTAGACAACACTGGCGCCACTCAGCGGCGTACCACGCCGCCACTGTTTGACGATACGTGGGTAACCGGAACGGGTCATCGCACCTTCACCAAAATCGGTGAAGACATAGACGTTGTCACGATCGATCCAACCCAGACCACCCTTGGCCTCCGACAACTGGAAGCCGTCTTCGACCCAAGACTTGCTGGACAGATCAAACTCCCGAATGACACACGCATCCGCACCGCCGCGGGACAACTCCAGCAGGCATCGCTGATAATCTGGACGCAAGAAATTGGCGCCGTGCCACACCCAGTTTTCGGCCTCGGCGGCATTCAAGGCATCGAGATCGAGCAGCGTTTCCCAGGCGGGCTGCGCCTTGCGGTACTCCGCCAGCGTAGTGCGACGCCACAGGCCCCGAGGATGAGCGGCGTCCATCCAGAAGTTGTAATAGTAGGCACCGGCCTTGTCGACGTGAGGGATATTGCTGTCCGAGTCCAGTATCTCCAGCACGTCAGCTTTGATTTGCTGGAAGCTGGCGGACCGGGCGAGCCGGTCTTCGGTCTTGAGGTTTTGGGCCTGCACCCAGTGAATTGACTGCGCGCCGTCGACGTCTTCTAGCCACTGGTAGTTATCGTGGGTAACGGAAAGCTCTTTGGGGAGTATTGGCATGCTCGAATCCTGTCGGACAAGTGAAAAGAGATAAGCCACGCAGGGCTGAGACAGCGCCTCACCGGCTTCGTTACGACCCAAACTCGCAACAAAATACACAACACCTGATCGGAGGCGGAGTGCTGTGTGAGCAAAGTGGTTTACCAGAAGAGGCTATCGGAATGTTGGGAGTTATCCCGGAGGACTAAGAATAGGCTGCTGACAGCCATGCCTGAGATGGCTGAAAACGTTCAGTACAACGGCTGCTCCAGGTCGGCATCACACAAAGCCAACACAACTGTTGCGCTTAGGTGGCTGCATGCCAGACAGGTTGAACCGGCTTATGCTGAACCTTCCCGCTACGTGCGCCCACCAAATCGCAGGCAAAAAAAAACCCGGAAATCCTCACTTACGTGGGCCTTCCGGATTTTCTAAACCGCCAAAAATGGTGGGTCGTGTGGGATTCGAACCTACGAC
>NZ_JBOICG010000295.1:0-2905 GCF_050739995.1 Pseudomonas sp.
CTTGTGACGCAAACCCATGATCTCGTCGACCGAGCCGTCTTCCAGCTGGGTCCAGGCGGTCAGCTCCAGGCATTCAGGCAACGTTTCGCGCTTGACCACCAGTGAGTGGTAGCGAGTCACGGTCACCGGCAGGTTGAGGCCGTGGAATACACCCAGGTCTTTATGGAACACCGGGCTGGTCTTGCCGTGCATGACCTGGCGCGCGCGCACCACGTCACCGCCAAAGGCCTGGCCGATGGACTGATGGCCCAGGCACACACCCAGGATCGGCAACTTACCAGCGAAGTACTTGATCGCTTCGAGGGAGATACCCGCCTCGGTCGGCGTGCACGGACCAGGGGAAACCACGATGCGCTCCGGGTTCAGGGCGGCGATCTCGGCCACGGTCAGCTCATCGTTGCGCACCACCTTGACCTCGGCACCGAGTTCACCCAGGTACTGCACAACGTTGTAGGTAAAGGAATCGTAGTTATCAATCATCAGCAACATGTGGGTTCAAACCTCTTGAATTCACTGATTTCGAATGACCGCCTTCCAAGAGAGTGTCCCGCTGCCAGACGCACGTTCCGGTTGCCAGGGTGAGCCGGCAAGGGGCGTCAAACAGAGGGTGCAGAAGGCAAATCGGTACAGGTCCGGCCGGGCCGGCAGAGAAAAATGTCAGGCGCGCCAACGCCAACGGGCGTGTGCCTTGACTACTCGCATCAAGAGTTTGCTGATGATCAACACGGGGAGGGTCTCGTTCATACGTTCAGGCACAGTAACGTAGCCTCGCCAGCGGTGCAATATGGAGCCGCAAATACGGGAAAACCTCCTACAAACGACTTGCAGGCAAATTCTGTTTTCACTTGCAGAAAACACCCTACGCTTTGCTAATGTCTCACTTCCGATACAACAACAACTAAATGGACTTTTGCATGCTCAGAGCACCGTTTTTTACGCCCCTGGCTAGTTCTCTCCTGTCCCTGGCCTGCGCGCAGGCACTTGCAGCACCTTCACCTTACTCAACCATGGTGGTGTTCGGCGACAGTCTCGCGGACGCCGGCCAGTTCCCCGATGGCAATGCCGGGGCCACCTTGCGCTTCACCAACCGTACAGGACCGACGTTCCAGGGCGACTATGGCCTGGTTTCATCAACCCTGCTCGGCGCAAAGCTGGGGGTTGCGCCAAACGACCTGAACGCCTCCACTTCCCCGGTTCGAGCGGCACAGGGTCTGCCTGACGGGAACAACTGGGCTGTCGGCGGCTACCGTACCGACAATATCCTGGACTCCATCACCTCAGTCTCCAACGCCGCGATTCCACCCGGCAACCCCGGTGGCGGCACCGTGCTGCGCAGCCGCCAGGGTTACCTGCCCGCCAATGGCGGACGAGCAGACCCCAACGCGCTGTATTTCCTCTCCGGTGGCGGCAATGATTTCTTGCAAGGCCGCGTACTCAGTCCCGACCAAGCGGTTGCCGCGGGCGGACGCCTGGCCGACAGCGCCCAAGCCCTGCAACAAGCGGGGGCGCGCTACATCATGGTGTGGATGTTGCCTGACCTGGGGCTGACACCGGCCATCAACGGCACGCCGGCGCAAGGGCCAAGCACAGCCCTGAGCAACATTTTCAACCAGGCGCTGGTACAACGCCTGTCGCAGATCGACGCTCAGGTCATTCCGCTGAACATCCCGCTGCTGTTGAAGGAAACCTTCGCCGACCCGGCCCGCTTCGGCCTGGCCACCGACCAGAACCTCACCGGTACCTGCTTCAGCGACCCTGATTGCGCCAACCCGACCTACGGGCTTGGCGGCACCAACCCAGACCCGACCAAGCTGATCTACAACGACACGGTGCACCCCACCATTGCCGGGCAACAGCTGATCGCCGACTACGCTTACTCGCTGCTCGCGGCGCCATGGGAAGTGAGCCTGCTGCCGGAGATGGCCCAAGGCACCTTGCGTGCGCACCAGGATGAGCTGCGCAACCAATGGCAAGCCGACAGCGGTAACTGGCAGGCGGTGGGCCAATGGCGAGCGATTGTGGCCGGTGGTGGCCAGCACTTGGATTTCGACGATCAAAGCAGCTCGGCCAGCGGCGATGGCAGTGGCTACAACGTGAATGTCGGCGGCAGCTACCGGCTCAATGAGAGCTGGCGCGTAGGCGTCGCAGCCGGGCTGTATCGCCAGACCCTCGAAGCCGGTGCACGCGATTCGGACTACAAGCTCAACAGCTACATGGGCAGCGCTTTCGCGCAGTACCAGCAAAACCATTGGTGGGCCGATGCCGCACTAACCGGCGGCAAGCTGGACTTCGACAGCCTCAAACGCAAGTTCGCCCTGGGCGTCAGCGAAGGCTCCGAGAAAGGCGACACGGACGGCTGGCTGTGGGCCTTGAGTGGCCGCGTGGGCTATGACATTGCCGCGCCTGGCAGCGACTGGCACTTGTCGCCCTTCGTCAGTGCCGATTACTCGCGGGTTGAAGTGGATGGCTACTCGGAAAAAGACAACCGTTCCACCGCTCTGACCTTCGCCGATCAACAACGCGACTCCAAGCGTCTCGGCTTGGGCCTGCAGGGCAGCTACCGCGTGACGCCGCAAACCCAGGTGTTTGGCGAAGTGGCCCACGAGCACGAGTTCGAAAACGACACCCAAAAGGTGAAGATCTCGCTCAACAGCGTGCAGGGGATCGATTTCAAGCTGGACGGCTACACGCCCCGCAGCAACTCGGATCGCTTGAGCCTGGGTGTCAGCCATAAGCTGACGCAGGAGCTGGCGCTGAGGGCGGCGTATAACGTGAGGAAGGATGACAACCTGACTCAGCAAGGGGTGAGCGTTGGTGTGAGCCTGGACTTCTGATGGAGTCTTGATATCTGCACAAAGCAAATGTGGGAGCGGGCTTGCTCGCGAATGCGGTACATCAGCTACAC
>NZ_JBOICG010000296.1:0-6032 GCF_050739995.1 Pseudomonas sp.
AGCACGGTCGGCAGGCGCACGTCGTCGGTGGTTGGCGTGGTCAGGCGGATAAAGTCGATGCCTGCTGCCTGGGCCGGGTCGCACAGCTCGGCGTTATGCTCGGGCGGTATGTCGACCACGATCAGGCCGTCAACACCGGCTGCCTTGGCGTCGGCGATGAACTGCGGCACGCCGTATTTGTGGATCGGGTTGAAATAGCCCATCAACACCAGCGGCGTGTCGTTGTTGTCTTTGCGGAACTCACGAACCATTTGCAGGGTTTTCGCCAGGTTCTGCTTGGCGGTCAACGCGCGGATGTTGGCCAGTTGAATGGCCGGACCGTCGGCCATCGGGTCGGTGAAAGGCATGCCCAGCTCGATCACATCGGCGCCGGCGGCAGGCAAGCCCTTGAGGATCGCCAGCGAGGTGTCGTAGCCCGGGTCGCCGGCGGTGACGAAGGTCACCAGAGCGGCGCGGTTCTGTTCTTTAAGCTGTGCGAAGCGGGTTTGCAGGCGGCTCATCAGTGTTTCTCCTGCTTGGACTGTTCTTGTTGAGAGTGTTCCATGTGGAACATCACGGTTTGCATGTCTTTGTCGCCACGGCCCGACAGGTTGACCACCATCAGGTGATCCTTCGGCAAGGTCGGTGCGCGTTTGAACACTTCGGCCAGGGCGTGGGCGCTTTCCAGTGCAGGAATAATCCCTTCCAGGCGGCAGCATTTATGGAAGGCATCCAACGCTTCGTCGTCGGTCACGGAGGTGTACTGAACGCGGCCGATATCGTGCAACCAGGCGTGTTCAGGACCAATGCCCGGGTAGTCGAGGCCGGCGGAAATCGAGTGGGCGTCGATGATCTGGCCATCGTCGTCCTGCAGCAGGAAAGTGCGGTTGCCGTGCAGCACGCCCGGTACGCCGCCGTTGAGGCTGGCGGCGTGCTTGCCGGTCTCGATACCGTGGCCGGCCGCTTCGACACCGATGATCTCGACGCTGGTGTCGTCCAGGAACGGGTGGAACAGGCCCATGGCATTGGAACCACCACCGATGCACGCCACCAGGCTGTCCGGCAGGCGGCCCTCCTGGGCTTGCAGTTGGTCGCGGGTTTCCTTGCCGATCACGGCCTGGAAATCGCGCACCATGGCTGGGTACGGATGCGGGCCGGCCACGGTGCCGATCAGGTAGAAGGTGCTGTCGACGTTGGTCACCCAGTCACGCAGGGCTTCGTTCATCGCGTCCTTGAGGGTGCCGGTGCCGGCGACCACGGGGATTACTTCGGCACCCAGCAGCTTCATGCGGAACACGTTGGCCTGCTGGCGCTCGATGTCGGTGGTGCCCATGTAGATCACGCATTGCAGGCCGAAGCGTGCCGCCACGGTGGCAGTGGCCACGCCGTGCATGCCGGCGCCGGTCTCGGCAATGATGCGTTTTTTACCCATGCGCCGTGCCAGCAGGATCTGGCCGATGCAGTTGTTGATCTTGTGCGCGCCGGTGTGGTTCAGCTCTTCGCGCTTGAGGTAGATCTTGGCGCCACCGCAGAACTCGGTCAGGCGCTCGGCGAAATACAGCGGGCTTGGGCGGCCGACGTAGTCGCGTTGGAAGTAGGCCAGTTCTTCATTGAACGCCGGATCGATCTTGGCCGCTTCGTATTCACGGGCCAGGTCGAGGATCAACGGCATCAGGGTTTCAGCGACGTAACGGCCGCCGAACGCGCCGAACAGGCCGTTGGCGTCTGGGCCGTTGCGTAGATCGGTCTGGGACTGAGTCATGGGACGCTCCAGGAAAGAATGGGTGTAGGAAACAATGAGGGCCACTCTACCCTTCACGCTCTACGCTGAAAACCGATAAGATCGCCGCAACCTGTCAGGAAAACTCACAGATGAGCCGAGACCTTCCGCCCCTTAATGCCCTGCGTGCATTTGAAGCCACTGCCCGCCTCAACAGCGTCAGTCAGGCTGCCGAGCAACTTCACGTGACTCACGGCGCCGTCAGCCGCCAGATGAAGGTGTTGGAAGAACACTTGGGTGTCAGTTTGTTCGCCAAAGACGGGCGCGGCCTTAAACTCACAGATGCCGGCGTTCGACTACGGGATGCCAGTGCTGAAGCGTTCGAACGTTTAAGGGATGTGTGTGCCGAGCTGACCCAGGCCAGCGCTGACGCGCCCTTCGTGCTCGGTTGCTCGGGGAGCTTGCTGGCGCGCTGGTTGATCCCGCGCCTGGGCCGCTTGAACGCCGACTTGCCAGACCTGCGCCTGCACCTGTCGGCCGGTGACGGCGACCTCGACCCGCGGCGCCCCGGCCTGGATGCTCTACTGGTGTTCGCCGAACCGCCCTGGCCTGCGGATATGCAGGTGTATGAGCTGGCGAGCGAACGTATCGGCCCGGTGATGAGCCCGCGTTTTGCCGGTTACGAACGCCTGCACCAGGCGCCGCCGCAAGCCCTGTGTGGCGAAGCTTTGTTGCATACCACGTCGCGTCCGCAAGCCTGGCCCAGTTGGGCGCGGCAATACGGCATCGAGCCTGGCGCGCTGAAACACGGCCAAGGGTTTGAGCATTTGTATTACTTGCTGGAGGCGGCGGTGGCGGGTCTTGGAGTGGCGATTGCGCCAGAGCCGCTAGTGGCAGAGGACCTGCGCGCGGGTCGCCTGGTGGCGCCCTGGGGTTTCAGTGAAACCCCGGCGCACCTGGCGTTGTGGCTACCCAAGCGCGCCGCAGACGGGCGCGCCGGTCGGTTGGCGCAGTGGCTCAAGGCAGAGCTTTTGCGCCAGCCGGTTTAGTCACGGCGTTTGCACAGCAGGTAAGCGGCTATCAGGCCCAATGCGCCCACGGCGACACCGGCTGTAGTCCATGGATGCTCTTGTGCGTAATCCCGGGTCGCAGCGCCGGTTTCGCGGATTTTGACTTTGCTTTCTTCGTAGGCATCGCTGATTAGGTGACGAGAGTGCTTGAGGGCATTCTCGGCGTTGCTTTTCAGGGCCTTCAGGGTCTTGCGCGACTCGTCAGATGCGTCGTCCTTGAGGCTTTCCAGAGACTTGAGCAGGCTCGAAATCTCGGCTTCCATGCTTTCCAGCGACGCTTTGCGTAAAGAAGTGTTGGCCATTTGGACTCTCCTGAAGTGATTGAGTGGCGTGTGTAGATACCGACTGCACCGGTTTCAGAAAGTGCAGTAAATCTGAACTTTCACTTAGGAACGGTCGCCAGAAGCAGTACGAACATTGACTGCTACGCTGATTAAAGTCCTCAGGAGAAACGCCATGTCTGATCATCACACCTACAAGAAAGTCGAACTGGTCGGCTCCTCGACCACCAGCATCGAAGACGCCATCAATAATGCGCTGGCCGAGGCCAACAAGAGTATCAAGCACCTGGAGTGGTTCGAAGTGACCGAAACCCGCGGCCACATCAAGGACGGCAAGGCCGCGCACTTCCAGGTTACGCTCAAGGTGGGATTCCGAATTGCCAGTAGTTAAGCGCGACAGTTGAACTTTGCTGACTGGCCGATTGCCATAACCTGCGCTACAACCTTTGGGTGCCGATGCCATTAGCGTCGGCACGCTCTTTTTCGATCAGCGCAAGGAAAGTAACGGATGAAGAAGTTCTTGTTAGCGGTAGGTTTGTTGAGCATTGCGGGCACCGCGATGGCGGCGAAGGACTGCGGAGAGCTGAAAAGCGAGATCGCAGCGAAAATCGACGCTAAAGGCGTACCGCACTACTCCTTGGAAATCGTGGATAAAGGCGCTTCGGCCGGTGGCTCGGTAGTCGGCACCTGCGGCGGCGGCACCAAGGAAATCGTCTACAAGCGCGGTTAATCCCGTGTTCCAGACATAAAAAACCGACGCGAGTGCGTCGGTTTTTTTTCGCCTGTGGGTTTTAGCCCTTCATCAACTGCGCAAGAAGTTCGTAGGAATGAATCCGGTCGGCGTGCTCGTACAGGTCACAGGTAAAGATCAGCTCATCGGCGCCGGTCTGCTCGATCAACACCTCCAGTTTGGCGCGGATCTTCGCCGGGCTGCCCACCATCGCCAGGCCGAGGAAGCTGCCGACTGCGTCTTTTTCATGGGGTAGCCACAGGCCGTCCATGGTTTTTACGGGCGGGCGCTGCACCAGGCTTTGGCCGCGCATCAGCGCGAGGATACGTTGGTAGACCGAAGTGGCCAGGTAATCAGCCTGCTCGTCGGTATCGGCGGCTACCAGCGGAATGCCAAGCATGACGTAGGGCTTATCCAGCACGGCTGAAGGCTTGAAGTGATTGCGGTACACGCGAATCGCCTCATGCATCAGGCGCGGAGCGAAATGGGAGGCGAAGGCGTAGGGCAAGCCCCGCTCCCCCGCAAGTTGTGCACTGAACAGGCTGGAACCGAGTAGCCACACCGGTACGTTGGTGCCGGTGCCTGGGACCGCGATCACCCGCTGGTCGGGCGTGCGCGGACCGAGGTAGGCCATCAGTTCGGCCACGTCTTCCGGGAAGTCGTCGGCGCTGCCGGAGCGTTCACGGCGCAGGGCGCGGGCCGTCATCTGGTCTGAACCGGGTGCGCGGCCCAGGCCCAGGTCGATACGGCCGGGGTAGAGGCTTTCCAGGGTACCGAACTGCTCGGCGATCACCAGGGGCGCGTGGTTGGGCAGCATCACGCCGCCGGAGCCGACGCGGATGGTCGAGGTGCCGCCAGCCAGGTAGCCCAGCAACACCGAAGTGGCCGAGCTGGCAATGCCGTCCATGTTGTGGTGTTCAGCCACCCAGAAACGGTGGTAGCCGAACTTTTCCACGTGCTGGGCCAGGTCCAGGGAATTGCGCAACGACTGCGCCGGGCTGCCATTGGCGCGCACGGGCACGAGGTCGAGGGTCGAGAACTTCACGTCGGACAGCGATTTCATAAGCCTGCTTCTCCATTGGGTGCGCAGGCTTATAGTCGAACCAAAACCTGCCGCTTCATGTGCATGCTTCATGCAATGAGGGCATATACCCGAGATTCAATAGGCGATCGTAAAGTTTCCTACTGGAGCACTAGGTTTCTCTGACAAGATGAACTTTGCCAAAGCTTCTATCCTCAGAACTCCTACTGACGCAAAACCACCGTTCGAGGAGATAGCTATGAGTATCAAGAAAAAAGCATCGGCTCACTGGGAAGGCGACTTGAAGACAGGTTTAGGGTCCATCTCGACCGAAACCGGCGTGCTGCGCGACGCGCCCTACGGCTTCAAGGCACGTTTCGAAGGCGGCAAAGGCACCAACCCCGAAGAACTGATCGGTGCTGCTCATGCCGGCTGTTTCTCCATGGCGTTTTCCATGATTCTCGGCGACGCTGGCCTCAAGGCCGACAGCATCGACACCCAGGCGGAAGTCACCCTGGACCAAGTGGACGGTGGTTTTGCGATCACCGCCGTACACCTGATTCTGAAAGCCAAGATCCCGGGCGCCAGCCAAGCGCAATTCGATGAGCTGAGCAAAAAGGCCAAGGAAGGGTGCCCGGTGTCCAAGGTGCTGAATGCGAAAATCAGCCTGGATGCCACGCTGGTCAACTAACGCAGCACACCCAATGTGGGGTGGGCTTGCTCACTCCCACATTTAGTTCTGCGTTAAATCAGAACTCGTGTTTCCTAGATGTGGTCCTATAGGCTATGCAGCCTAGGCGCACACCCGTGCGCATGCATTCAGGGAGCTTCACACATGAAACGTTTTGCCTTGGCGATCATTTGCGGTGCGTTGGCCACTTCGGCTGTGGCCGCGCCAAAAGATTGTGAAGAGCTCAGGAAAGAGATCGAAGTGAAGATCCAGGCCAAGGCGATTCCGTCTTACACCTTGGAGATCATCACTGCTGAAGAAGCCAAGAATCACGATAGCGCCATGATTGTCGGCTCCTGTGAAAACGGCACCAAGCGCATCATCTATCAGAGAAACAACGACTGATCAGAGGCAGTTCACACTGCGTTCCTCGGCCAACAACTGACGAGCTGCGTTGTACAGCCGAATATTGGGCGTGTAGGCCAGCGACCGTCCTTCCAACACATAGCGCTGGCCAGCCTGGAAGTTGTCGTACTGCAAAGTCATGAAGCAGGTACGGTC
>NZ_JBOICG010000297.1:0-3943 GCF_050739995.1 Pseudomonas sp.
GTACTACCACGACCTGCGCCAGCAACAACGCCAGGCGGGCTACTCGACCCAACTGCAATGCCAACTGCGCTTTCGTCATCGCAACAACCAGTGGCGACGCTTCGATATCCGCGAGCAAGCTCTGGCCCGCGACAAGAGCGCGGTGGTCACCCGGATCATCGGCGTAGCCAAGGACATCACCGACCAGATCGAAGCCAGCGAATCCCTGCGCGACAGCGAGCAGCGCTACCGCATGCTGGCCGAAAGCATCAGCGACGTGATCTGCTCCACCGACAGCCGATTGGCCCTCAATTACATCAGCCCGTCGGTCAACGCCGTGCTCGGGTATGACGTGGACTGGGTGTTCAAGAACGGCTGGCAGTCGATCATCGCCAACCCGCAGCAATTGACCGGCATTTATACCCTCATGGAGCAAGTCAGCCGCGCACTGGGCGATGTCGACGCGCTGAACACCCTGCGCGATGAAGTGCAGACCCAGCTGTTCCTGTTCGACTGCCTGCGCGCCGATGGTCGCAAGGTGCCGATCGAGTTGCGCCTGGTGCTGGTGTGGGATGAACACGGCACGTTCGAAGGCATCCTCGGCGTCGGCCGCGATATCAGCCAGCAACGCCGCGCCGAGAAAGACCTGCGCATGGCGGCCACGGTATTCGAACACTCAACGTCGGCGATCCTGATCACCGACCCGGCCGGTTACATTGTGCAGGCCAACGAGGCGTTCAGCCGGGTCAGCGGGTATGCCGTGGCGGATGTGCTCGACCAGTTGCCAAACATGCTCACCGTCGATGAACAACAGGAAGCCCATCTGCGCTACGTGCTCAAGCAGTTGCACCAGCACAGCACCTGGGAAGGCGAAGTGTGGCTCAAACGTCGCAATGGCGAGCATTACCCGGCCTGGGTCGGCATTACCGCCGTGTTCGACGATGAAGGCGACTTGGCCAGCTACGTGTGTTTCTTCAGTGATATCAGTGAGCGCAAGGCCAGCGAACAGCGCATCCACCGCCTGGCGTATTACGACGCCCTGACCCACCTGCCCAACCGCACGCTGTTCCAGGACCGTCTGCACACCGCGCTACAGTCGGCCGAGCGGCAGAAGTCTTGGGTGGTGCTGATGTTCCTCGACCTCGACCGTTTCAAACCGATCAACGACTCCCTGGGCCACGCCGCCGGCGATCGCATGCTCAAGGAAATGGCCACACGCTTGTTAGGCTGCGTGGCTGAAGACGACACCGTAGCGCGCATGGGCGGCGACGAGTTCACCTTGCTCCTGCAACCCCGGGTCAACCGTGACATGGCTCTGAACCGTGCAATCACGGTAGCCGAGCAGATTCTTGCCAGCCTGGTGCGGCCGTTTGTGCTGGAAGGTCGCGAGTTCTTCGTGACCGCCAGTATCGGCATCGCCTTGAGCCCGCAGGACGGCAACGAGCTCAGTCAGTTGATGAAAAACGCCGACACCGCGATGTATCACGCCAAGGAGCGCGGCAAAAACAACTTCCAGTTCTACCAGGCCGACATGAACGCCAGCGCCCTGGAACGCCTGGAGCTGGAAAGCGACCTGCGCCATGCCCTGGACCAGAACGAATTCGTGCTTTATTACCAACCGCAATTCAGCGGCGACGGCAAGCGCCTGACCGGCGCCGAGGCCTTGCTGCGCTGGCGCCATCCACGCCGCGGGTTGGTGCCACCGGGAGACTTCATCCCCGTACTGGAAGAATTGGGGCTGGTGGTGGATGTGGGTGACTGGGTGCTCAGTGAAGCCTGTCGTCAACTCAAGACTTGGCACCAGAACAAGGTGCGGGTACCGAAGGTCTCGGTCAACATCTCGGCGCGACAGTTCTCGGATGGTCAGTTGGGCGAACGCATCGCCACCATCCTCAAGGACACCGGCCTGCCGCCGGCGTGCCTGGAACTGGAGTTGACCGAGAGCATCCTGATGCGTGAGGTCAACGAGGCCATGCAGATCCTCGCCAGCCTGAAAAACCTGGGCCTGAGTATTGCGGTAGACGACTTCGGCACCGGCTATTCATCGCTGAACTACCTCAAGCAGTTCCCCATCGACGTGCTGAAGATCGACCGCACCTTCGTCGACGGGCTGCCATCGGGCGAGCAGGACGCCCAGATCGCCCGCGCCATTATCGCCATGGCCCACAGCCTGAACCTGGCGGTGATCGCCGAAGGCGTGGAAACCCATGAGCAACTGGACTTCCTGCGTGAGCATGGCTGCGATGAAGTACAGGGTTACCTGTTCGGGCGGCCGATGCCGGCGAACCGGTTCGAGGCGCAGTTCAGCAATGATGCCCTCTTCATGTTCGACTGACGTTGTGCGGCGCGCCTGACGGCCTCTTCGCGTGCATGCCCGCTCCCACAGTTGACCGAGTTCCATCTCTGAAATGCAGTCAAATGTGGGAGCGGGCTTGCTCGCGAAGGGGCCCGCACAAACACCGCCTATCTGCAGATGAGCCCCACTTGTCCGCGACATGATGTCCTTTCATATGCCATCTAAAACCCATTGGGTTAGAATGCCCTCCTTTTCTGCCCCCGATCCTTGAGGACCGCCATGTTCAGCCGTGATTTGACTATTGCCAAGTACGACGCCGATCTCTTCGCCGCCATGGAGCAAGAAGCCGTGCGCCAGGAAGAGCACATTGAGCTGATCGCTTCGGAAAACTACACCAGCCCTGCAGTAATGGAGGCTCAAGGTTCGGTTCTGACCAACAAGTACGCCGAAGGCTACCCAGGCAAGCGCTACTACGGTGGTTGCGAGTACGTCGACGTGGTTGAACAACTGGCCATCGACCGCGCCAAGGAACTGTTCGGCGCCGATTACGCCAACGTCCAGCCGCACGCCGGCTCCCAAGCCAACAGCGCCGTATACCTGGCCCTGCTGCAAGGCGGCGACACCATCCTGGGCATGAGCCTGGCCCATGGCGGTCACCTGACCCACGGCGCCAGCGTCTCTTCCTCCGGCAAGCTGTACAACGCCGTTCAATACGGTATCGATGCCAACGGCCTGATCGACTACGACGAAGTCGAGCGCCTGGCGGTTGAACACAAGCCAAAAATGATCGTGGCCGGTTTCTCTGCCTACTCGCAGATCCTGGACTTCCCACGCTTCCGCGCTATCGCCGACAAGGTTGGCGCTTACTTGTTCGTCGACATGGCTCACGTAGCCGGTCTGGTCGCCGCTGGTGTCTACCCGAACCCGGTGCCTTACGCTGACGTCGTGACCACCACCACCCACAAGACCCTGCGTGGTCCACGGGGTGGCCTGATCCTGGCTCGCGCCAACGCCGACATCGAGAAGAAGCTGAATTCTGCGGTATTCCCTGGCGCCCAAGGCGGCCCGCTGGAGCACGTGATCGCCGCTAAAGCGATCTGCTTCAAGGAAGCCCTGCAGCCTGAGTTCAAGACCTACCAGCAACAAGTAGTCAAGAACGCCCAGACCATGGCCAGCGTGTTCATCGAGCGCGGCTTTGACGTAGTGTCTGGCGGTACTGAAAACCATCTGTTCCTGCTGTCGCTGATCAAGCAGGACATTTCCGGTAAAGATGCTGACGCTGCCCTGGGCAAAGCCTTCATCACCGTGAACAAAAACTCCGTACCGAACGACCCACGTTCGCCGTTCGTCACTTCCGGCCTGCGCTTCGGCACCCCGGCGGTGACCACTCGTGGTTTCAAGGAAGCAGAGTGCAAGGAACTGGCCGGCTGGATCTGCGACATCCTGGCTGACCTGAACAACGAAGCCGTGATCGACGCGGTCCGTGAGAAGGTCAAGGCCATCTGCAAGAAGCTGCCGGTATACGGCGCTTGATAGCAGCTGCTTGAATGAAAAGCCCGGCTCTTGAGCCGGGCTTTTTTATGCTTGACCTCAACTTGAAATACACTCACCTGTGGGAGCTGGCTTGCCTGCGATTGCAGTCTGCCAGTTGCCCCATCAGTGCCTGAT
>NZ_JBOICG010000298.1:0-11528 GCF_050739995.1 Pseudomonas sp.
CGCTATCGCAGGCAAGCCAGCTCCCAAATTGACCGCGTACACCCGCTACTCAGGCTGCAACGCTTGGAATTCAGGCGAGACTTCAGGCTCCTGGCGAATCATCCGTTTCATCTTCGCTTCAAACGCCCAGGTCAGGGTGATCGCCGCACACGCCAGCCCCAACGCCAACCCCCACCACACACCGGTCGGCCCCCAGCCCAGGGTGAAGGCCATCAGCCACGCCGACGGTGCACCAATCAGCCAGTAGCAACCCAGGCCCACCAGGAAGGTGGTCTTGGCGTCTTTCAGCCCGCGGATGCAGCCCATGGCGATAGTTTGCACGCCGTCGAACAGCTCAAACCAGGCGGCGACGGCCAGCAGGCTCACTGCCAGGACGATGACGTCGTGGAAAGCCGGGTCGTTATGGTCGAGGAAAAGCCCGATCAGTGGGTCGGAAAACAGCCACAGCACCGCCGCAAACCCCAGCATCACCATCGCACCAAAACCGATGCCGACCCGCCCGGCCAGGCGCGCCTGCAGCAATTGCCCGGCGCCGTAATGCTGGCCGATGCGCATGGTCACCGCGTACGACATCCCCGCCGGCACCATGAACGCCACCGACACAATTTGCAGGGCGATCTGGTGCGCCGCCAACTGCGTACTGCCCATGGTGCCCATGCACAGCGCTGCGAAGGCGAACAGCCCGACCTCCACGGCATAGGTGCCGCCAATCGGCAGGCCCAGGCGCCACAGTTCACGCAAGTAGTGGGTGTTCAGGCGAAGCAGGCCCGTACCCAACGGATAGGCCGCGTAAGCGCGGTTGCTGCGGATGTACCACCACAGCGCCAGCGCCATGCAGTTGGCAACGATTGCAGTGACCAGCCCGATACCCATCAAACCCAGTTTGGGCAGGCCAAACATGCCTTCGATCAACGCATGGTTGAGCAGGTAGTTGACGACGGTGCCACACAGGCTGATCACCATGACGGGTGTCGCCTTGCCGATTGCGCTGGTAAAGCCGCGCAGGGCCATGAAGCTCAGGTAGCCGGGCAGGGCGAATGGCAGGATGGTCAGGAATTGCCCCGCCGCGTGCACATTGGTTTCGGTCTGACCGAACATCAGCAGCACCGGCTTGAGGTTCCACAGCAGCAGGGCCGCCGCCAGGGCCATCAGCCAGGCGAGCCATAGCCCGGCCTGGGTCAGGCGGGTGGCGCCTTCGATGTCGCCTGCGCCGTGGCGAATGGCAACCAGGGTGCCCACGGCGGCAATCACGCCGATGCAGAAAATCGCCACGAACGAATAGCTCGCCGCGCCAAGGCCGCCACCGGCCAGGGCTTCGGGGCTGAGGCGGGCCATCATCAGGGTGTCGGTCAGCACCATCAGCATGTGCGCCAACTGTGAGGCAATCAGTGGCCCTGACAGCCGCAGAATGGCCCAGAGTTCGGTACGCGCCGGATGTTGCATGATCATCACGCTCGGAAATTCGGAGGGTAGGGGAAGGGCTTGATTCTCGGCGCTCCTGATGTATTACACAAAAGGATAAAAGCGATCGTTTACATGATTAAAACTCATGCTAGGGTTCGGTATTGATCTGTAGGAGGTTTGCCTGTGTCACGTCGTCTTCCTCCGCTTTATGCCTTGCGCGCATTTGAAGCTGCTTCACGGCACAACTCCTTCACCCGAGCGGCGGAAGAGTTGTCGATCACGCAGAGCGCAGTCAGCCGGCATATACGTACGCTGGAAGAGCATTTCGCCTGCCGCCTGTTCCAGCGCAGCGGCCGCACCTTGCAGCTCACCGAGGCCGCGCGGCTGTTGCTGCCGGGCGTACGCGAAGGCTTCGCCGCGCTGGAGCGGGCCTGCCATACCTTGAACGCTGAAGATGACATCCTGCGCATGAAGGCGCCGTCCACGTTGACTATGCGCTGGCTGCTGGCGCGGCTCAGTCGCTTCCGGGCCTTGCAGCCGGGCAATGAGGTGCAATTGACCAGCGCGTGGATGAGCGTGGATGAAGTGGATTTCAACCAGGAGCCCTTCGACTGCGCGGTGTTGCTCAGCTATGGGCACTTTCCGGCGGACTGGGAGGCCAGTTACTTGTTCCCTGAGTTGCTGATTCCAGTGGGCGCACCGAACCTGTTGGATGACGGGCCTTGGGGCGTCGAACGCCTGGCAGGTGCCGAACTGCTGCACCCCACGCCGGACCGTCGCGATTGGCGCAACTGGCTGGAACGCATGGGGCTGTCATCCCAGGTGTCGCTCAAGGGCGGTCAGGTGTTTGACACCCTGGAGCTGGGCATGATCGCCGCCGCGCGAGGCTATGGGGTGTCCATGGGCGACCTGTTGATGGTGGCCGAGGATGTGGCCCAAGGGCGATTGAGCTTGCCGTGGCCGACGGCGGTGGCCAGTGGGGAAAATTACTACTTGGTGTGGCCCAAAACCCGTCCAGGCGGTGAACGCTTACGGCGTTTGGCGGAGTTTCTTCAGGGTGAGGTCCGCGCCATGGAATTGCCACGAGTTGAACGCCTGGATTGAGTGGGTAGTGCAATCGTTTGCGCGATACCCCTGTGTAACGCTCAAGTATTGCCCGCACCCGCCGAAGAAAGGGTGTTGGAACCATCGTGCACCCACGCTACCCATTAGATAAATTGCCGAGCAGCGCTATGAGATCAGGATGATCCTGGCCTCGGCCAGGAGCTGTCATGTCTCAACCTCGCGCTCGGATCGCCTCCCAGTTAGGTCTCGCCTTGGCCGTTATTCTGGCTGTCGTCATCAGCGGCAGTACGGTTTTCGCCCTGCGTTCCCTCGACTCCGCCAACCTCGATACCCGCGAGGAACACCTGGCCAGTGAGGCACGCCTGCTGGCGGACCAACTCAATACCTTCCACAGCACCTTGCGTGAAAGTACCCAGCGCTTGAGCGGGCTGTTTGAAAAGCGCTTTGGCGCCGGTTTGAGTGTGCGGTCGGACCAACCAGTGCCCGTGGCCGGTGTGCAAACCCCAAGCCTGTTTCTGGGTGACGTTGTGCTGAACAACAATTTCGTCGAAGTGGACGAGTTCAAGCAGATGTCTGGCGGCGTAGCGACGGTATTCGTACGCAGCGGTGAAGACTTTATCCGAATCAGTACCTCCCTGACCAAGCAGGACGGCAACCGTGCCATCGGTACCGTGCTCGATCACCAGCATCCGGCTTACCAGCGTCTACTGGCTGGGCAAGGATATGTGGGACGTGCGGTGCTGTTTGATCGGTCCTACATGACCCAGTACACCCCGGTGCGGGACGCGGGCGGCAAAGTGATCGCCGTGTTGTTCATTGGCTTTGATTACACCGATGAACAGAAGGCCCAGTTCGACAACCTCAAGCGCTTCCGTATAGGCCAGACTGGCTCTCTCGCGTTGCTGGATGAACAGAAACACTGGCTAGTACCACCCGCTGGCGTGCAGGCGCCGGACCAGGCGATCCCCGTCATACTCGACCTGGCGAAAAAGCCGGGCTCAGGGCGCTTCTGGAGTGACAAAAACGAAGATTTCTACAGCGTCGCGGTGCCATTTGAAGGCGGCCCGTGGTCGGTGGTGGCGAGCATGCCGAAGTCCGAGATTCGCGCGGTGACCTGGGCGGTGGGGATTCGCCTGGTGATTGGTAGCTTGCTGGCAATGCTGCTGGCGGTGGGCGCGGCAGTCTGGTTGCTGCGCAGTAAGTTGCAACCGCTGAGTGACTTGGTGCGCCAGGCCGAAGCCTTGGGCGCCGGCGATTTGAGTGCACGCTTGAACGTGTCCAGCCATGATGAAATCGGTCAGTTGGCGCGCAGCTTCAACCAGATGGGGGAAGCGCTGTCGACCATGGTCTCGCATATCCGCAAGGCCGCCGAGGAGGTCAACAGCCGTGCTCAGGCGTTGTCCGGCCTGTCTGGCGGTGCGTATGAAGGCATGGAGCAACAGTCCGGCGAGATCACCAGCATGGCCGGTGCGGTAGAAGAGTTCAGCGCCACTTCGTTGAACATTGCCGACAACATGGGCAATACCGAGCGGCTGGCCCAGGAAAATGCCCAGCAAACCCGCATCGGCCGTACGTCGATGCAGGAAGCGTCGTCGTCCCTCGAACATATCGCTGCTGCGCTGAACAGCACGGCTACGGTGATCAACACCTTGGGCCAGCGCTCCCAGGAAATCGGTGGGATCGTGGGTGTGATTACCTCGATTGCCGAACAGACCAACCTGCTGGCGCTTAACGCTGCCATCGAGGCGGCCCGGGCCGGTGAGCAGGGGCGCGGTTTTGCGGTGGTTGCCGATGAAGTGCGCAACTTGGCGTCGCGAACGCGTCAGGCCACGGACGAAATTTCGGTGATGATCCAGAGCATCCAGCAGGAAACCGGCAACGCTATCAGCACCATGGAACACGGCAATGTGTTGATGCAGGAAGGCTTGTCGCGCAACGCCGACGTGGCTTCGGCCCTGGCGCGCATCGACGAACAAAGTCGCTCGGCCGGCCAGCAGTTCGCCGCGATCACCACGGCGACCCAGGAGCAGAGCAGCACCGCGAATGTGCTCAGCAGCAATCTACAGAGCATTGCGCTGGCCAACAGCGAGCAGCGCGAAGTGGTGTCGAACCTGGCCGTTACCGCCAAGGAACTGGAGTCCTTGGCGGCCAGTTTGCGCCATGAAGTGGATCGCTTTCGTTAGGGCTTACTGGTCGTTGAGGCCCGGGTCCACGCGCTTGCCGATATCCTTCAGGCGCGCCAGTTGATCGACCATCCCTGGCGCTTCGTCCATGCTGGTGACGAAGGTCCACAGGTAGGTCATCACCGCGTACACGTGGCCGGCCTTGACCGCCGGTGACAGCGCCAACTGAGAGATGGCAACCACGAACAGCAGGGCTGCCAGCGTGCCGAGAAACAGGTACGCGGCGGCCTCGCGGTCTGACAGCCAGATCCGCAGGCGTGACAGCACGTGGTAATGACGGTGCAAGGTCGGTGCGCCGACTTTTTCCACCAGGCCGATTTCCTTTTCCAGACGGTCGTTCAGGCGCTCATGCAGTTCCTGATTGCGCTGGGCAAAACGTGGCAGCAGCGTGACGCACAGCAACAGCGCGGCCAGGCACGCCAAGCCTACCCAGGGCTCAATCACAATCAACATCACCGCCGCGCCGATAATCGAAACCAGCGCAGTGGCGATGATCGGCACGTGTTTTTCAAAGAAGTCGACGAACTCCCGCGCGAGCACCACTCGTGCCGCTGATTTCGAGGTGCTGTGGTTTTGCTGGCGCTGGTTGAGAATCACCGGCACCGCAAGGTCGGCGTAGATCCGAGTGAACGTGCGCGTGTCCAGCGCCCGTCGTGCCGCTCCAACCACCCAGAACGCCATGACTACGACGGCGTAGAACAACGCGCTGGTAGAGTCGCCACGGATGATTGAGTCCACCGCAAACCCGGCGAACAGCGGGTAGGCCAGCAACAGCGCGTTCTCCAGTGCCACCAGCGACAAAGTGCAGAACAGCTTGCCGGGGTAGGCTTTGGCGATGGCCTTGAGGGTCTGGCTAGCGGACTGCTGGCCGATTTTCTTGCTTTCTTCGATCAGAATTTGTGGGGTGGCGGATGACATGGGTGCACCAAAGGAGTGATAGACGCTATTATTGAGCGACTGCTCAAGTATCCTTGAGCGATCGCTCAAAAAGCAAGCGCCGCTCATCTAACGACGCTCGAAGGAATTGCCCATGTCGCGTATCGACCGTAAAGACCAGATCATCGCCGCCGCCCTGGAGCTGTTTCGCAGCAAGGGTTTTGCCGATGTATCCACCCGCGATCTGGCTGAACATGCCGGTCTGTCCCGCAGCCACGTCTACCACTACTTCAGCGACTGGAATGAACTGCGCCGCGCAGCGTTTGTGCGTTTTGCCAACGAACAACTGGAAGAAGTGCGTGCGCCATTGGTCGATCTTTCCCCTCTTGATGCGCTGGTAGGGTTTCTACGTGACTGCCTGCCGTACACCGCCGATGCCGGCTGGGCGCTGTGGCTGGATGCCTGGGATGAAGCCATGCACGACCCGCAGATGGCCCAGGCGTATCTGGAGATCAACGCCCAATGGCAGGCCATGCTCGCTGCAGTGATCGAACAAGGTATGGGTGAGGGCGTTTTCCATTGCGATTCATCCCAGCGCGCTGCCCGCCAGATCTTTGCCCTGGCGATGGGGTATGCCGATGACCTGATGCTCAAGCCGTCCACCGAATCGGCCGAAGCGGTGCTGGATGAAGTCATGGAAGTGGCGAGGTTGCTGCTGGGCTTTCCCGAAACGCCCTAGCCGACTGTCGCTGGCCGGTATTGCAGTGCTTCCGCCAAGTGTTGGCGGGCGATGCTATCCACCTGCTCAAGGTCTGCAAGGGTGCGCGCAACCTTGAGCAGTCGATGGGCCGCTCGTAGCGATAACGTCAGCCGCTCGCAGGCGCTTTCCAGCCAGCCCTCGTCAGCTTTGGCCAATTGGCAATGTTCCCGCAGCCCTGGCAAATCCAGGAATGCATTGGCGCAGCCTTGGCGCTTTTGCTGGCGTTCTCGCGCCTCGGCCACCTGTGCCGAGGCCTTCGCCGTGGTATCGCCAACCTGTTGCGTTGGATTGAGCGCAGTCGTTTCTCGGGCGACGGTGAGGTGCAGGTCGATACGATCCAGCAGCGGCCCCGAGAGTTTGTTGCGGTAGCGCTGGATTTGCTCCGGCGTGCAACGGCAGCGCCCACTGGGTTCGCCCATGTAGCCGCAAGGGCAGGGGTTCATGGCGGCGACCAGTTGGAAGCGGGCAGGGAAGCTCACCCGGTCGCGGGCGCGGGAGATCACGATATGCCCGGACTCCAAGGGTTCGCGCAGCACCTCCAGTACCTTGCGATCAAACTCCGGCAACTCGTCCAGAAACAGGACGCCATGGTGGGCTAGGGTGATTTCCCCCGGCTGTGGCTTCGACCCGCCGCCTACCAGGGCCGGGCCCGATGCTGAATGGTGCGGCTGGCGAAAGGGACGGTGTGGCCAATGGCTCAGTGGCGCCAGGCTGACGACGGATTGAATGGCTGCCACCTCCAGCGCTTCCTGCTCACTCAGCGGTGGCAGCAGACCGGGCAAGCGGCTGGCGAGTAACGTTTTCCCGGTGCCCGGTGGGCCGCTGAACAACAGGTTGTGGGCGCCCGCTGCGGCGATCAACAGCGCACGCTTGGCCGCCAACTGGCCCTGCACCTCGCTCAGATCCGGGTAGGGCTTGTTCAAGTACAACAAGCCGTCGGACTTGTAAGGCTCTATGGGCTGATGCCCATTCAGATGTGCCACGACCTGCAACAGGTGATCCACCGCGAGCACCTTCAACCCCGACGCCAGGCACGCTTCCTCCGCATTCGCCCGAGGCACCATCACGGTGCGCCCGGCCTTGTGCGCTGCCAATGCTGCCGGCAACACGCCTTTTACCGCCCGTACTTCGCCCGATAAGGCCAGTTCTCCCAGGCATTCCACGTCATTGAGCATCAACGTCGGCACCTGCCCGCTGGCCGCCAGGATGCCTAGCGCAATAGCCAGGTCAAAGCGTCCGCCGTCCTTGGGCAGGTCGGCGGGCGCGAGGTTAAGGGTGATGCGCCGGGAAGGGTATTGCAGCGCCGAATTGAGAATGGCACTGCGTACACGGTCCTTGCTCTCCTTGACGGCAGCCTCCGGCAAACCTACCAGTGTCAGGGAAGGCAGACCATTGGCCATATGCACTTCGACGGTGACGGCGGGGGCTTCGACGCCAATCTGGGCACGGCTATGGACGATGGCGAGGGACATGCGTGTTCCTTGAAAAGAAGGCCGCTTCCTGCGGTTTTTCAAGGGTAGACGAGGTGAAGTAGAGCGGGAGGGGGGAGGTTTTACAGAACGTATCTAGAGAACAACGCGGAACAAATGTGGGAGCGGGCTTGCCCGCGAATGCGGTGGATAAGTCAGTATCTTCGTGCCTGACAGACTGTATTCGCGAGCAAGCTCGCTCCCACACTTTGACCGAGTTGCGTCAGTTACTCGGCTGTGGGCGTCAACCGCGCCTCCAATTCAGCCACTTTTGCCTCCAGGCTCTCCAACCGCGCCCGCGTACGGGCCAGCACTACCATCTGGCTGTCAAACTCTTCCCGGCTCACCAGGTCGAGCTTGCTGAAACCGCTTTGCAGCAACGCCTTGAATTGGCTTTCGATTTCATTGCGGGGCAGCGGGGTGTCGCCGCTGAACAGGCGAGCAGCGTGGCCGCTCAGGGCGTCGAGGAGATCTTTGGGCGCGAGCATGGGAAATATTCCGGAAAACTGTTGGCCGGCAGTGTATCACGCAGCGTCTATAGTCTTTTTCATGTCGCAAAGCGCACGCTTTTCGCGCAACGGGGCGAACGGCGACGCACTGTTTTTGTGCGCATTGCAGCCGCCAAAAAGCCCCGTAGGTGGGCATAAGTGGGCAAAGGACTGATTTCAGTGATTTTTACGGAGCTGGCAAGGTTTCTGCTTAGACGATCATGACCCATGCACTGATGCAGTCGCTGTGACGAATGCAGTGCGCCGACGGATCAGGGGTACAGGTTTCGTCACCAGTGGTTCGCTGGCGTCGCCGCGGGTATTGCCGAGGCGACGATGCGTTACAAAGCCAGGCACTGCGCTTAGACTTGAGACGGGTTTGTTTTCCTGGGGCAAGTCCACCAATTCGGGAGAGAGTTTTCATGAAGCTAGTCACTGCCATCATCAAGCCGTTCAAGTTGGACGATGTACGCGAGTCACTGTCCGAGATCGGCGTGCAGGGCATTACCGTTACTGAGGTCAAAGGCTTCGGTCGGCAGAAGGGTCATACCGAGCTGTATCGCGGCGCGGAGTACGTGGTTGATTTCCTGCCGAAGGTGAAGATTGATGTCGCCATTGACGACAAGGATCTTGACCGGGTTATCGAGGCGATAACCAAGGCGGCCAACACCGGCAAGATCGGTGACGGCAAGATCTTCGTGGTCAATCTGGAACAGGCTATTCGCATCCGTACCGGCGAAACCGATACCGACGCAATCTAAGCCGCCAAACCCCCAACGCCCCAGGAGAAAACAATATGACTCTGCGTAAATTCGCAGGGCTAGGAGCCCTGTTGTCCCTCGTAATGCCAGCCCTGGCATTGGCGGCGGATCCAGCCCCTGCTCCAGTCCTCAATTCCGGCGACACGGCGTGGATGCTGACATCCACCGCGCTGGTGCTGTTCATGACCATTCCGGGCCTGGCGCTGTTCTACGGCGGCATGGTTCGCTCCAAAAACATTCTTTCCGTGATGATGCAGTGCTTCGCCATCACGGGTTTGATCACCATCCTGTGGTTTGTCTACGGCTACAGCATGGCGTTCGATACCACGGGTATGGAAGCGGGCGTCGTCAACTTCAACTCCTTCGTGGGCGGCCTGTCCAAACTGTTCCTGTCGGGTGTGACCCCAGCGAGCATCACCGGCCCTGCGGCGCTGTTCCCCGAGGCGGTGTTTGTCACCTTCCAGATGACGTTTGCCATCATTACTCCTGCACTGATCGTCGGTGCTTTCGCCGAGCGCATGAAGTTCTCTGCGATGCTGATCTTCATGGGCGTCTGGTTCACCCTGGTCTACGCGCCGATTGCCCACATGGTGTGGGGTGGTCCGGGTTCGTTGCTAGGCGACTGGGGCGTGCTGGACTTCGCCGGTGGCACCGTGGTGCACATCAACGCCGGTGTGGCTGGTCTGGTGGCATGCCTGGTACTCGGCAAGCGTAAAGGCTTCCCGACCACTCCGATGGCTCCTCACAACTTGGGTTACACCTTGGTCGGTGCAGCCATGCTGTGGGTTGGCTGGTTCGGCTTCAACGCGGGTTCCGCTGCGGCGGCCAACGGCACTGCCGGCATGGCGATGCTGGTGACGCAGATCGCGACCGCTGCTGCGGCCCTGGGCTGGATGTTCGCAGAGTGGGTCACCCACGGTAAGCCAAGCGCACTGGGCATCGCCTCGGGTGTGGTGGCGGGCCTGGTGGCAATCACCCCAGCCGCCGGCACCGTGGGCCCGATGGGTGCCCTGGTGATTGGCCTGGCAGCGGGCGTGGTGTGCTTCTTCTGCGCCACTACCCTGAAACGCAAACTGGGCTATGACGACTCCCTGGACGCCTTCGGCGTGCACGGTATTGGCGGTATCCTCGGCGCGATCCTGACCGGCGTGTTCGCGGCGCCTTCCCTGGGGGGCTTCAACGCGGCCACCACGGATATCGCGGCGCAAGTCTGGATTCAGTGCAAAGGCGTCGGCTTCACCGTGATCTACACGGCCATCGTGACCTTCATCATCCTCAAGGTGCTGGATGCAGTCATGGGCTTGCGGGTTACCGACGAAGAAGAGGCGGTTGGCCTCGACCTGGCGCAACACAACGAGCGCGGCTACAACCTGTAACGCCCTCGAAAAATCTTGCCCGGCTTGCCGGGCATTTTTTTGTCTGGCGTTTGTCAGTCGTAGGACGCTGTACCGGTTTTTGCGTCGAGTTTGTGATGGGGCGCACACGACACTTTTCAGCGTGCGAATGTCTTACAGGCATGTAGGCGTATTCGGCACTTTGTTTTTTTCCAGAGCACGCTAGAATGCGCGCCGATGGGCGGAGAACTGTATGTGGCAACAGACCTTGATCACCCTGCGGGCCAAGCCCCGGGGCTTTCACCTGGTAACCGACGAGTTGCTGGCCGGCTTGCCTGAGTTGAAGGCATGTCGTGTAGGCCTGTTGCATCTGTGGCTGCAGCACACCTCGGCCTCGTTGACCGTCAACGAGAATGCCGATCCGGCGGTTCGCCGTGACTTCGAGCGTTATTTCAACTCGCTGGTGCCGCAGGGCCTGGCAGGGTTCGAACACAACGACGAAGGTCCGGATGATCTGCCGGCGCACTTCAAGGCCAGTCTCCTGGGCTGCCAGCTGAGTTTGCCGGTCAGGGCCGGCCGCTTGGCGATGGGGACCTGGCAAGGTGTTTATCTGGGCGAGCACCGTGATCATGGCGGTGCTCGTAAAGTCCTCGCCACCTTGCAGGGTGACGAGGCGTAAGCCACTGGTTATCCAGTGGATGTGATTTTTTTCCGGCGCCCTTCGACAGAAGGTAAAGCTGGGCTATAACTAATCTGCTTTTCGCAAGTCATGAGGTAGAACATGAGCGACGATGATCTGGAAAACGACGAACTCGAAGTCGGTGATGACGACGAGACCGAAGAAGGTCTTGAAGCAGCGGCGGAAGACGTTGCTGACGACGATGGTGGCGATGATGCACCTGTTCCGGCGGCCAAAGGCAAAGCCAAGGCAGCTGTTTCGGTAGACGAACTGCCGAGTGTTGAAGCCAAGAACAAAGAGCGCGATGCGCTGGCCCGTGCGATGGAAGAGTTCCTCGCTAAAGGTGGCAAAGTGCAGGAAGTCGAGGCCAACGTGGTTGCAGACCCACCGAAGAAGCCGGATAACAAGTACGGCAGCCGACCTATCTGAGGTCCGTCACCTGCTTGTAAGAAAAAGCCCGCCGTCGCTGCGGGCTTTTTCATGCTTGGAACGAACTCGCCGCAATACCC
>NZ_JBOICG010000299.1:0-5907 GCF_050739995.1 Pseudomonas sp.
GCTCACTACAGATAACGCGTTTTACCTCTTGCCGAGATCAGCTTTTGGGGGCTGCCAAACGGCTGTACTGGTCCTGGCTGATCCAGCCGGTAAACGAACGGTCGTCGGCATTGATGAATTCAACCTGGGCCCAACCATCCTTGAACGCCAGTACGCCGACCACGTCATTCTTGACGATATACGGACGCTTGACGGCCTTGGCGCCAGGGGTTTTCAGCAAGTAAGCCTTGTCGGCGGACACCGTCACCAAGCCGATCCATTTTTTGTTGGCGGTCTGGGTCAGGTCCAGGCCGGTGGCAATCTCCGGCATCAGTACACTCATGCAACCCGGATGCTGGCGGCCCTGCTCCACGGTGAGAGTCACGCCGTCCGGCGCAGGCTTCACGCTACCGGGGTAGGCGGCGTCGAGCCAAGTGGTCAGTGCGCCGGGCTTGCCTTGCAGGTAGAACGCACAACTGCGGGTGACGCCCTCCCCTAGTGCTTCCGCGTAATAGCCTTCAACCTGACGGTCAGGTGTCACCGCCAGCATCAACCCTTCGTATTTACCCGAGTGCAACGTCGGCGAAGCGGCCAAGGCCGGCGCTACGATGCACAACGACAACACACTCATCGCGAGAAAACGGATCATCTTATTATTTCCTTTCAAGTGCGTCGTAGGCTTTTTTCATCAGGTCGTCGTAGTTGCCATAGTCCTCGCCGTTATAGTTGCGGGCCATGGCAGTAAAATCCTTGTCTTTCATGGCTTTCATCAACGCCGGGCTCTTGCTGCAAAAACCGAGGAACGCCTTTAGTTGGTTGCCGGCATTAATCTTCAAGGCGGCGGCAAACTCAAACACCGTTTTGTAACCGCAAGAGGCGAAGTTGAAACCCATGATCTGGAACATACCCCAGGAGGCCGACATCAGTGCGGCTTCCTGATCCAGGGCGAATGCGGTTGCCATGGTTTCCCAGGCCTTGGCCTGGTCCTTGTTATTGGTCTGCCACTGCGGCCCGGCCTTTTTCTTGTAGGGGTAGGACAGCAATGGATGCGCCTGATCGTAAATGTGCTTGGTGTACTTGCGAAACAGGTGCCCTTCGAAGGCGATCACCGGCAACTTGGCCGGCCCGAACCCCGAGCGCCCGCCGGACTCCACGGTGGCGAATGCGCGGATGATATTCACCGAGATACCGTTGCCCAACTGCGTGGCAGCGTTCTGGAAGTCACTGTCGCTGAGAGTCATGCCCCCGTCGCAGGTGGCCTGGAGCATCAACTGCCGGTTGCGCCGCTCGGCCTCGACCATCGCCCGCATACGGTCCAGGTACACATTGACCGTGGCCTGCACCGCATCGCCGTTGTTATTGCCAAAGACATTCAGAAAACTTGGAATGCGCATCGTGGGAAACGCCTTCACCGGCACCTTCACCGCCTCTTCGATCAAGCTATTGAAGGTGCGTCCAGTCGGGTCGATCACCCCGTCGGGGTGCGCATACTTGAGGTGGCGGAACTGGTACTGGCTGATGCACTGCACCAACTGACCATCGCACTTGCCGTTTTCAGCGAGCGGAAAACCCATTTTCGGGGTGATCAGATTGAACAAGTACTGGATGCACTGAACATCGGCGGGCAAGTTACGCGCTTTACCGGGAGCGCCGACCGACGCACTGATAAGTCGGGGCAACCCTTGCAGGCTTTTCATGACAGACATCCTTGTTAGTTAAAGAAGTAGTGGCACTTCAATATCAATTCCACGCCCTTGTCATACTATGTAACAAGTGGCTGGCGGAAACTAACAAGGCGGTTTTGGGTTGTCCAGAGCGAGCTGCAAAAGTTGTGAAACAGCCGGGTTAAATCAATCAGAAACCATGGGAGTCACGGGTTTTCTGATACTTGTGGAAATCAATCCACTCAACCACATCGTAAGGCAGGTACAGCTGCATCCGCGCCCGGGAAATCGCGATATACACCGCACAGAGTCGTTGGTCGAACGCATAGGCATCCTTGAACTTCACGTTGGTCAGCAGCTCGGGCGTAAGCAGCACACGATCGAACTCCATGCCGCCCGCCTCTTGCGCCAGCATCAATAGGCAACGCTTGCCGGGCACACCGCCCAACCGGTTCAAACGCGTGATATCGGCGACGTTGAAGCCTTTTTCCAGCTCATTTTCTACCCACAGAAACGACTCATCGAACTGGTTGGCATCGCGTACTTGCTGCCAGTCATCCATGTCCGTGAAGTCAGCATGCGGGCCATTATCGTTATGTTCGTTGCTATAAAACTCCGGTTTGAACAAGGCGATGACGCTGATCATGAAGCGCTGGAGATCCTGCTGCGCCGCATTGTCGAGCAAACCGAACGGGCAGTTGGCTCGCTGAAGCTGGATGGCCCACTTCATGGTGTCCCAATGGGATGCGGTCAACACCACACAGCCTTCCGGCGGCACGAAGCCTTGGGGGTAATGCTCGATGCTCACGTCTGCATCCCGTGCGCCCTCGAAGGGTGTCTTGCCCTTTTGCGAGTGCACGCTGATCAATGGATTGACCAAGCGCTCAACGTTACGACCCGAGCGCACGGAGTAACTGATGTCGCTGTGCCGGACTTCGCGCTTTCTGCGCACCATCACGCCGCTGGCCAATTGGTACTCATCGCCGAGGGTGATCAACACTTGGCGGCCGCGTTCGATAATCTGCAGCAACGAAGGCGGGATGTCCTGGCTTTCATCGATCAATACATGGGTGTACCGGGGCGGCACCACACAACCGTCGAGGCATGCACGCTTGATCAGCAACAAGGCCGCGAACCCGGTCTGGCCTGCCCATTGCGGGTTGGCCGCCAGATAAGTCCACACACGGCTGGAATATTCCAGCAACACCTGGGCATCCACGCTGGACAACGGCTGCTTGAAATGCGGCAAGTGCCTGGCCGACAGGCTGTGATGGTTGGAGTGACAATAGCTTTCGAGCACCTTGAGACAGACGTCGAGCGTTGCCTGGCCGTCGTGACCGCGCCACCCATGGATATCCAGGGCTTGCGACACTGCCAGCTTGCCGGGCAGCTTGGCCGATGTTGCCGGCGCGATCGGGCGTGGTCCCTGCAACAGGGCCTTGGCGAAAGCGGCAAAGGTCGAACCGGCTTTGCTGTCTTGCGCCAGCCCCATGCGCTCACGAAGCGTCGCCAGTTTTGCCCCCGTGCGCGCCAGCACCAATGTCTGCGCAGGGCGCAGGCACTCGATCAAGGCGCCGAGCAGGTGGCTCTTGCCGATCCCGGCATAGCCTTGAACGTGCAGGTCTTCATTGAGGTTGGCGCGAAAGGTGCGTACCAGCTTGTCCTGGGCCGGGCTGAGCCAACGCTCACGATGCCGGGGTGTGATCATTTGTTGGCTGAACGGATCATTGCCGCGCAGGTGGCGTACCTTGTAGTCGGTATCCCATTTCCCAGTGGGCAGCAGGTAATCCCGCGCCGCCACTTCTTCAGCCGACAAGAGCCGCAGGTTGATCGTTTTGAGCGCGTTGAAGCCGAAGTACAACTTACGCGGATCGAACAGTCGCCGGGCTTCGGACAACAGCGCCGCCGTACCGGGAGACGGAGTCTCCACCGCCCAGCCTATCAACTTGGCCAGGATGCGCTCGGCGCCCGTACAGGTCAGGTCTTTTTCCGTGGCCTGGGCCAGGTTCTGGATGACCAGCAGCGCCGCCAGTTCAGGGTCCGTCAGGCCAGCCAGCGCATCGGCATTTTCGGCCGCGAGCAAGGCAGTGCAGGTCTCATCGGTGACCGGCAAAAATACGGGGGTGGTTAAATCAAAATGTTCCGGTTGCATACTTCCTCGCAGCGTCGCAGGCGTCAGGCTTCGCCGGGCTCGACCTGAATTCCCAGCTCAAAGCGATACTCGCCGAGAGACCCGGACATGCCGCCAGGAAACCGACCGGCTTCACCGGCGGCGTTGATCTGCTGCTGGAGTTCAAACACAGCCATATCGAACAACCTGCGCAAGTCCTCGGCGCTCTGCGCAGCCACATTCAATTGCAGGGTATAAGCGCCGTTCAGCGCCGGCGGGACAGGCTCGACGGCAGGGACCACGTCGCCGACCCGGATCATCTCGGCCTGGCTCAGGATTTCAGCGTGCTCGTCATCCATGAGGTCCAGCACCCTCGACAACTCCAGGGTCTGTTCCGGATGCGATTGAATACGGTCCTTGATCTCCAGGCGCCGCATCTGCCACTCCCGCAGCTTTTCGCGAGTGAGGTCGTCCACTTTTTCCACGGGTGCTGTCTCCAAATGCCAGGCACTGGAGTATGCCGCCATGGACTGCTCGATGGCAGATGGCTTGAACGCATTTTTTGAATTGGATTTGAAGAGGTACTGCAAGGAAGAGCGTTATGGAGGCAACCCCACCAGCCACACCCCGGCACACAATGTTCCCGCTGTGGCTGCTGCCTTCCGGCTCTGACCAGGTTCACGGGTAATCGTTGCGGGGGGACCGATGGGGTCACCATAACGACGCTGGCCTCTCGGCAAGCCGCGCCATTGTACCGATCTCATCGGAAGTTACAACCGTTGGTTCTGGATTAAAAATGTGAAGAGGCTCAAGCACTTGTCTGCGCCCGTGGGAGCAACATAGAACCCTGTGGGAGCCGGGCTTGCCCGCGATGCTGGCGACTCGGTCTGTCTGGGCTACCGAGGTGATGCCATCGCAGGCAAGCCAGCTCCCACACAAGGCGGATTACTGCGCCAGTACTACCTCATCCGCTCGGCCACCTTCTTCCTGGATCACCAGGTGAATGAAGTGCAGCTTGGCGATCACTGCCGGTGGCAGCACGAAGGGATAAAAATCCGGCTGCCCCATGCTGCGTGACAGTTCATTGAGCATGCCGGCCAGTTCGATCCAGGCATTGATGAACGAAAGGAACACCGGGCCGCCTGGGTGCTCAGGGTCATAGAGTGTGGTGAGCGGAAACGGCTGGTAATCCAGGTCCATCTCACGGGCACTCATGCCAAAACCGAGGGCGGTGTCGACGGCGTCCATCATGTGCAGGTAGTGCGCCCAGGTTTCCGCCCAATCTTCCCAGGGGTGCATGGTGGCGTAGGCGCTGACGCAGGCCTGCTGCCAATCCGGACGCGGGCCGTTCTGGTAGTGCTGGTCCAGTGCTTCGGCGTAACTGGCGCGTTCGTCGCCAAATAGCTGGCGAAAGGGTTGCAGCCAATGGGTGTTGGCAATCAGGCGGTCCCAGTAGTAATGGCCGACTTCATGGCGAAAGTGGCCGAGCAAGGTGCGATAGGGTTCGCGCATCTGCACCCGGACTTTTTCGCGATGGGCATCGTCAGCTTCCTTGATGTCGAGGGTGATCAGACCGTTGGCATGGCCCGTCATGGGCGCATTGCCCTCCAGGTCTATGCCGATGAAATCGAAGGCTAGGCCAGCGTCTTCATCGACGCTTTTGGGCACCACTTGCAGACCCAGGCTGATCAGTTGCGCCACCAACCGACGCTTGGCGGTTTCCACTTTGCGCCAACGCTCGTGGTTTTCCGGGATCGATAAATCAGGAATGGTGCGGTTGAGGCTGCACGCCACACACAGCGGTGCGGTGCTGTGGGCCGGGATCAACCAGTTGCAGGCGGCTGGGGTATCGAGGTTGGCGCAACGACGGAAGGCGCCGGCGCCGAGATTGTCATCCGGCAGCCAAGTACCCTCTACGGGGCCAGGTTGCAGAGAGGAAAGGCGGTTTTGTTGGGGGTGATAACCCAGCAGCGCCTGGCAGGCCAGGCATTGGCTGTTGCGAAAGAACAGGGACTGGCCACAACGGCACTGCCACACCTTGCTGTCGCGGGATGTGCCGGCTACGAACGGTGCAGCGATACGCGAACTGAGTTGCTCGAAGTAGCGGAACATGGCGGTCTCTCCCTGGGTAACCAAGACTAGATCATTTAGCAC
>NZ_JBOICG010000300.1:0-2753 GCF_050739995.1 Pseudomonas sp.
GTATATAAGCAGGCAAATGTTTTACCTGTCACACCGCAATCGCGGGCAAGCCCGGCTCCCACAGGTGTGTTCAGGGGCGATAAAGGTGCGCATGCCCAGCCCGATACAGCGACGACTCACTAAAACTGTCACTGGCCAATACACGGCCCACCACGATCAGCGCCGTACGCCGAAACCCCTTGGCGGCGACCTTCTCGGCAATATCAGTCAGCGTTCCGACCACCCAATCCTGATCCGGCCACGTCGCGCGGTGCACCACGGCAATCGGGCAATCCGCGCCATAGTGCGGTAGCAGTTCAGCGACGATTTTCTCCAAGTGGCTGACCCCCAAGTGAATTGCCATGGTCGTGCCATGTCGGGCCAGGCTGTCAAAGTCTTCGCCAGTGGGCATGCTGGTTTTGTCGGCGTAGCGGGTGAGAATCACGCTCTGGGCGATGTCCGGCAGGGTCAATTCCGTTTCCAGCAACGCCGCACACGCCGCCACGGCGGTGACCCCAGGAATGATCTGGAATGGAATGCCCAGCTCGCGCAAATAGCGGATTTGCTCGCCAATCGCCCCATACAGGCTTGGGTCACCCGAGTGCACGCGCGCAACATCCTGGCCCTTGGCGTGGGCCGCCTTGATCAGGTCGATGATCTGTTCCAAGTGCAACTCGGCACTGTTGACCACCGTTTGCGCCTGATGACCTTCCAACACCGCCGCCGGAACCAGCGAGCCTGCGTAGAGGATCACCGGGCAGTTGCGGATCAGTCGCTGGCCCTTGACGGTGATCAATTCCGGGTCGCCGGGGCCTGCGCCAATGAAGTAGACGGTCATGGGAGTTCCTGTTGAAAAACGGGCGAGCATGAATAATGTTCATGATCTGAAGGGCAATTATCGGGATTTCAGCCGGCGCACGCCAATGCAAAGGTGGCCTGGGAGGATTTTCTGCGGTTGATCAACAGACGGGCAGGTGCGTTGGCCAGGTGTTCGGCCAGGGCCAGGGCGGCGCTTTCGGCGATGCCGTAACAGCCGGTATGGGCAAAGGCAACTTCGGACCTGTGACTCAGGCGGTCTTCAAACGTCGCCAAGTGTTGCGCACTGAAGCACTGCAAGGGCAGGTCCAGCAACGCGGCCAGTGCCAGTAATCCTGGTTCATTCTGTTTGTTATCGATACTTGCCAGTGCCGTGACCTGTTGGCGTTCGATACCGCCCGTGACCAAGGCGTCGTCAAACAGCGCCAGCAAGGTGTGAACTTCACAACCTCGCTGGCAGCCCAGGCCAACCACCAGGGTCATGCCGAATACTGGCCGTCGCGATTACGTCGAAACAACCAGGCGCTGATCAGGCCCAGGGCCAGCCAGAACGCCACGTTGGTGAGTTGCGACGCGATCTTGAACTGCGCCTCCAGGGCCTCTGGAGCCAGCATCGAATGCACTTCCGGTTGCGGTGCGCCAATTACGTGGGGCACGACCAGGATCGCCACGCCCAGCACTTTCAGCAGCCAGCTTCGGCCGAATACGATCAGCGCAATACCAACGGCGGTAGAAGCCGCCGTGCCGATCCACCAGATCTGGCGCTGGGCCAAGTCCGCTGCGGCAGTGCCCGGCAACTCTGGCGGCAGGCCCAGGGTCGGCGCCAGTACAAAGGTCGCGTAACCCGCCAGGCCCCATAGCAGGCCTTGGGCGGTGCGGGTGGGGGCACGCAAGGTATAGAGTCCGGCCAGCATCAGCGCGAAACCTACCGCGACCACCAGGTTGCCACCGGTGGTGGACAACACGCGCTGCCAGCCGTTTTCCGGCTCCCAGGCTTCGGCGTCGTGGGTATGTGCAGCCGCACCTTCGGCGTGCTCGTGCATCTCGGTAGCGGTCGGGGCCTTTTCAAAAGTCTCCGCCTGCAGAATCAGCGGGGCGACCCAGAAGCTTTGCAGCAAGGTCAGCAGCAGGGCGGCCAAAAGGCCCGTGAAGCCTGCGGTTTGCGCAATACGCTTGATCATGTCGGCAGCTCTCAGTGGCACGGGAACGCGGCGCTGTGGCGGGTATCGTGGGCGGCGTTATGCACCGCTTCGATATGGGAGAACCCCGCGAAGTACACCAGGCATGCACCCAGGATCGATGCACCGATGGCGGCGGTCAGGCGTTGGCTCAGGGTAGAAGTGCTGCTGGCGGTGTGCGAAGTGCTGCTGATGATCGACATGGCGCGTCCCTTTGGGTTTTCGGGGCGAAACGAGCGCATGAAAACCCCGCGAGCCAGGCCCGCAGGGTTCTGAACAGCGCCCGCCCACCGCGGGTTTGTTATCTGATTTTTTCGGGCCGGTCTCCGGGCTTGCGAGGGGCTCAATGCCTGAAAACGTCGCCTTCCCATACCGTCTGGCACAGTGGATATGACGTTTCACTCGCTTACCGTTGCGGGGGCAGCACCGGACTTGCCATAGGTTATGGCTCACCGGTTTCCCGTTTCACCCTTTGCAGGGCACCCGAAACAAGATGTGTAGGAGAGCATGGGGTGGGAGGGGAGTCAATTGGGATGTGGTTTTTGTCGGGGGTGTACATATCCGTTATTTGAGGAACGGCTACTATTGGTTCCGCTCTTACAGCGGCTCACTTTTGAAAAGCGCAAAAGTAAGCAAAACGCTCTTGCCCCAACACTCGGCACCTCGCCTAGGCTCGGTGTGCCCTCACTCCGGCTTGAATCCGTGGGCCGCCGCCACGCGCCATCCATGGCGCGGGGCGGCTAACCCGGCGTCCTGCCGGGTTGCCCACGGATTCAAGCC
>NZ_JBOICG010000301.1:0-7823 GCF_050739995.1 Pseudomonas sp.
GCGAGCAAGCCCGCTCCCACATTTTGTACGGCGTACTGACCAATAACGCGCGGTCCTGAAATAGGTCCGGGATTAACCGGCGCCAGGCAGGTACAATAGCTGCCCCCTTTTGTTACGGCCCTTGTCATGACTGACCCCATACGCCTCTCCAAACGCCTGATCGAACTGGTCGGTTGCTCCCGTCGGGAGGCTGAGCTGTTTATTGAAGGCGGCTGGGTCTCGGTGGACGGCGAAGTCATCGACGAACCGCAGTTCAAGGTCACCACCCAAAAGGTCGAACTCGACCCCGAGGCCAAGGCCACCGCGCCGGAGCCGGTGACCATCCTGCTGCACGCCCCGGCCGGCGTGGATGCCGAAACGGCCATGGCGTCGATCAGCGCCGACACACTCTCGGAAGAACACCGCTTCGGCAAGCGCCCGCTCAAGGGCCACTTCCTGCGCTTGACCGCCAGCGCCGACCTGCAAGCCAAGGCCAGCGGCCTGTTGGTGTTTACCCAGGACTGGAAGATTCTGCGCAAGTTGACCGCCGATGCCGCCAAGATCGAGCAGGAGTACGTGGTGGAGGTCGAAGGCGACATGGTTGCCCACGGCCTCAACCGTCTGAATCACGGCCTGACTTATAAAGGCAAGGAACTGCCGGCGGTCAAAGCCAGCTGGCAGAACGAAAACCGCCTGCGCTTTGCGATGAAAAACCCGCAGCCGGGGGTGATTGCCCTGTTCTGCGAAGCGGTTGGCCTGAAAGTCATCGCCATCCGTCGTATCCGCATTGGCGGTGTATCCATCGGCAAGGTGCCGGTCGGCCAATGGCGCTACCTGTCCGGCAAAGAAAAGTTCTAAGCCGCCCCCCTTTTTCTCGACGCTGCCTGATTTCGGCGGCGTCCTCAGTTGATACCAGGATTGCCCACCATGATTCACAACGACGTACTGCGCAGCGTGCGCTACATGCTCGACATCAGCGACAACAAGATGGTCGAGATCATCAAGCTCGGCGGCATGGACGTGACCAAGGAAGACCTGCTGACCTACCTCAAGAAGGACGAGGAAGAAGGCTTCGTGTTCTGCCCGGACGAAGTCATGGCTCACTTCCTTGATGGCCTGGTGATCTTCAAGCGTGGCAAGGATGAAAGCCGTCCACCGCAGCCCATCGAAACCCCGGTGACCAACAACATCATCCTCAAGAAACTGCGCGTGGCCTTCGAACTGAAGGAAGACGACATGCACGCGATCCTCAAGGCTGCCGAGTTCCCGGTGTCCAAGCCCGAGCTGAGCGCGCTGTTCCGCAAGTTCGGCCACACCAACTACCGCCCGTGCGGCGACCAGTTGCTGCGTAACTTCCTCAAGGGCCTGACGCTACGGGTTCGTACCTGAGCCATGGGCTACAACGTCTCCCCCGTCGGCTTTGTGCGCTCCTGCTTCAAGGAGAAGTTCGCCATCCCGCGCCAACCGCAACTGGCGCCTGCCGCCCGTGGTGTGTTGGAGCTGGTGGCGCCGTTTGACGGCGGCGAGGCGGTACAAGGCCTGGAGCAGGTCAGCCATGTATGGCTGCTGTTCCTGTTTCATCAGGCCTTGGAAGACAAGCCGCGCCTGAAAGTTCGCCCACCGCGCCTGGGCGGTAACACGTCGATGGGCGTGTTTGCCACCCGTGCGACCCACCGGCCCAATGGCATCGGCCAGTCGGTGGTGAAGCTGGACAAGGTGGAGCCAGGGCGGCTGTGGATATCCGGGATCGATTTGCTCGATGGCACGCCAGTGCTGGATATCAAGCCGTATGTGCCGTATGCGGACATCATCGACACTGCAACCAATGACATGGCCAGTGGTGCACCCGCACTGATTCCCGTGCAGTGGCTGAAGACCGCGCTGCATCAAGCACAAGACCATGCCCAACGGCTGGATGAGCCGTTAGTGGCATTGATTGAGCAGTGTCTGGCTCAAGATCCCCGCCCGGCGTACCAGACGCCCGGACCTGAACGGGAGTATGGCGCGCAGTTCTGGGATGTGGATGTGCGTTGGCACTATCCCGAGGCTGGGGTGATTTGTGTGCTGGAAGTACTCCCAGCCAGCTGAAGAAACCGGAAACAAAATGTGAGAGGGGGCTTGCCCCCGATTGCAGTGTGTCAGCTACATACAAGCTGGCTGATACACCGCTATCGGGGGCAAGCCCCCTCCCACATTTTTGAACCGCATTTCACATCAGGCGATGTCGCGAAGCTCACGTCGCAATATCTTGCCCACCGGTGTCATCGGCAACGACTCGCGCAACACAATATGCTTGGGCACCTTGTACCCGGTGAAGTTGGTCTTGCAGTACGCCTTCAGCTCTTCAAGGCTCACCCCCTGGGCTCGTGCCACCACAAACAGTTTCACCGCCTCCCCCGTGCGCTCATCCGGTACGCCGATCACCGCACAATTGGCCACGGCTGGGTGGGCCATCACCACATCTTCGATCTCGTTGGGGTACACGTTGAAACCCGAGACGATGATCAGGTCTTTCTTGCGGTCGACGATGCTGACGAAACCATCGGTGTCGATGACCGCAATGTCGCCAGTCTTGAGCCAACCTTCAGCGTCCAGGGTCTCGGCGGTGGCCTCCGGTTGTTGCCAGTAGCCCTTCATCACTTGTGGGCCCTTGATGCACAGCTCGCCCCGCTCGCCCAATGGCAACTCATGGCCCTCATCGTCGATGACTTTCATCGCGGTGCCCGGCACCGGGATACCCACGGTGCCCAGTCGCGACTGGCTGCCATAGGGGTTGGTGCTCGCCACTGGTGAGGTTTCAGTCAGGCCGTAGCCTTCGCCGATGGAGCAACCGGTGAGTGCCTTCCAGCGTTCGGCAGTGGCCTTGATCAGTGCGGTGCCACCAGAGTTGGTGATCTTCAGATGAGAGAAGTCCAGGGTCTTGAAGTCCGGGTGGTCCATCAACGCCACAAACAGCGTGTTGAGCCCCAGCAGGCAGGAGAACCGCCACTTCTTCAGCTCCTTGATGAAGCCGCCGATGTCCCGCGGGTTGGTAATCAGCACGTTGTGGTTGCCGGTCACCATCATGCACATGCAGTTCGCCGTGAAGGCATAGATATGATAGAGCGGCAACGGCGCAATCATCACCTCCTGCCCCTCCTTCACCAGCGGCTGGCCGTCATCGGCGACCTGGGACATGCACGCCCGCGCCTGTTGCATGTTCGCCACCAAGTTGCCATGGGTGAGCATCGCGCCCTTGGCCAGGCCGGTGGTGCCACCGGTGTATTGCAGCACCGCGATGTCGTCCAGGGTCACCGGATGGCGCGTCACGCCCAGGCCAGCGCCCATGCGCAAGGCGCGCTTGAAGGACACGGCCCGAGGCAGACTGTAGGCCGGGACCATCTTCTTCACCTTGTCGACCACGGTGTTGACCAGCCAGCCTTTGGCGGTGGGCATGAAGTCGCCCATCTTGGCTTCGATCAGGTAGTCGATCTCGGTATCACCGCACACTTCCTGCACCCGCGAGCCGAACAGGTTGAGGTAGACCAGCGCACGCACGCCGGCGTCCTTGAACTGGTGGCGCATCTCGCGGGGGGTGTACAGCGGGTTGGTGTTGACCACGATCAGCCCGGCGCGCAGTGCGCCAAATACGGCAATGGGATAATGCAGCACGTTGGGCATCTGCACCGCGATGCGTTCACCGGGCTTGAGGTCGGTATGGTTTTGCAGGTAGCCGGCGAATGCCGCACTCTGGCGCTCAAGCTCGGCGTAGGTCAGGGTGATGCCCATGTTGCTGAACGCCGGACGGTCGGCAAAGGTCTTGCAGGAGCGTTCGAAGACTTCGATCACCGATTTATAGCTGGTGAGGTCGATAACGTTGGGGACACCCGCAGCGCGTTTGTCATTCCAGAAATCAGGTTGCATTATTCTTGTCCTCTTACCTGAGTGTGTTCGACCGCTGCAGCTGCAAATATCAGGCAGCTATAAAAAGCGGAGCTTTGGGGACGTTAGCAGCTATGGCCAATCAGGCAAATATGCCAAACCGTGTCATTGATTGTATGAATCTTGTATCTGACGCGTAGGCAGATACCCCAGCCTCTGGCGGATGAGCTATACACTGCATCGACCCCGAGCAAAGGAAGCGCCATGAATCACAGCACCTTCTGGCTGACCGCGAATGACCGCAGCCGCCTGTACGTCAACCAATGGCTGCCGGAAGGCCCTGCCAAGGCCATGATCATGCTGTCCCATGGCATGGCCGAGCACAGTGGTCGCTACGCGCGCCTGGCCCAAGCGTTGTGCGCCGCCGGCTACGGGCTGTATGCGCCGGACCAGCGTGGTCATGGCCGCACGGCCGATGAAGGCACTTTGGGGTTGTACGCCGAGGACGATGGCTGGAGCAAAGTCGTGGGCGACCTCGCCAGCCTCAATCAGCACATCGCGCTTAAACAGCCGGGGCTGCCGATCATTCTGCTGGGCCACAGCATGGGCAGTTATATCGCTCAGGCCTACCTGCTGCACCACAGCGCCAGCCTGGACGGAGTGATTCTCAGCGGGTCGAATTTCCAGCCAGTGACGTTGTACCGCGCTGCCGGGGTGATCGCCCGCATAGAACGGGCACGGCAAAGCTTGCGCGGGCGCAGCGCATTGATCGACTTTTTGTCGTTTGGCTCATTCAACAAGGCGTTCAAGCCCAACCGTACGGCGTTTGACTGGCTCAGCCGTGACCCGGATGAAGTGGACAAGTACATCAACGATCCACTCTGTGGTTTCCGTTGCACCAACCAACTGTGGATCGACCTGCTGGGCGGCTTGCAGCAAATCAGCAAAGCGTCCAATCTCGCCCAGATCGACCCGGGCCTGCCGATCCTGGTGATGGGCGGCGAATGTGATCCGGTCAGTGAAGGCAAACGTCTCAAAAGCCTGGCCCATGCCCTGCGTGAGGCCGGCTGCCAGCACCTGCAATTGAATATCTACCCGCAGGCGCGCCATGAAGTGTTCAATGAAACCAACCGCGATGAAGTCACTGCCGATGTGCTGACGTGGCTCGACCAGGCCCTGACTCTATGCCGGCCGACCCGCTGCGAGTAACTTCTTTTTGAGAATAAACCGTTTAAAATCAGTCTATTAATTTACCGATTAGCCACAGGATGCACCTTTAGATGACCCAGGTTACCAACACCCCGTACGAAGCCCTCGAAGTCGGCCAGACCGCCAGCTACAGCAAAACCGTCGAAGAGCGTGATATCCAGCTGTTTGCCGCGATGTCCGGCGACCACAACCCGGTGCACCTGGATGCCGAATACGCCAAGGCGACCATGTTCAAGGAGCGTATTGCCCACGGCATGTTCAGCGGCGCCCTGATCAGCGCGGCGGTTGCTTGTGAACTGCCTGGGCCGGGCACTATCTACATCGGCCAGCAGATGAGCTTCCAGAAACCGGTGAAGATCGGCGACACCCTGACCGTGCGTCTGGAAATCCTCGAAAAACTACCGAAGTTCCGCGTGCGCATCGCCACCCGTGTATTCAACCAGCGCGATGAGCTGGTAGTGGACGGCGAGGCGGAAATTCTTGCGCCACGCAAGCAGCAGGTGGTGGAGTTGACTGAATTGCCGCCGATCAGCATCGGCTAAAGCCTACGCAATACAAATGTGGGAGGGGGCAAGCCCCTCCCACATTTTTTTCAGCATTTGCAGCACAGGGCTTACGAGTTAGCACGCGCTTGGTTGCGCAGGGCTTTCACCTGATCGTGGTTGCGTTTCACGCCATGGTACTGACGCTCAACCAGGTCACGAATACCCAGCAGGTTGTGCTTGTTGATCTTCTCGATCGCTTCTTTATAAGCCTTCAGAGCGTGGTCTTCACCGCGTTCGGCTTCGTTCAGTACCGCTTCTTCATCCTTACCCGTGAGCATCGACTTCACGTCGACCCAGCCACGGTGCAATGCGCCGGCAACGCTACCTGAATCTTCCGGGTCACCACCCAAGGCACGCACGGCAGTTTTCAACTCGGCGGCAGCAGTGGCGCAATCAGCGGAGCGCTTGGCGAACAGCGCCTTGAGTTCAGGGTGCTTGATATCTTCCGCACACTCCTTGAAACCTTTCTGACCGTCGATGCTGGTTTCGATCAGGTCGTTGAGTACGGAAATAGATTCTTTGTTGATGTCAGTCATTTTTCAATTCCTTGTACGGGTTAAGAAGGTTGTCTTAATGATTGCAGCGCCCGTGCCAGGTTTTCGATAACAACTTATTGTTAATTTTCAACAAGTTATGATTTATTGAACGATCTGTATGTACGTTATTTGCATGATCTGTCATTTGGCCTCCATGCAGAATGCCTGTATTTTCCAAGGTCTCGACCCCATCACCTGAAGCCCATGAACCCGGAAAAACTCGAACTGCTGATCACCCGCGAAATGCCCTTCGGCAAATACAAGGGACGGATCATTGCCGACCTGCCCGGCCCTTACCTGAACTGGTTCGCCCGTGAAGGTTTCCCCCACGGAGAACTGGGCGGCTTACTGGCACTTATGCAGGAAATCGACCACAACGGTTTGTCCGAACTACTCGAGCCGCTGCGTATGAAACACGGCAAACCCGCCCCTCGCCACTAAGAGCCCTGTCATGCCACGGAATGCGCACAACGAAGATCATTGGCAAACCATCGCCCAGCGCTATGAACTGGACCCTGGCCCCATCAACCTGGAAAACGGCTACTTCGGGCGCATGAGCCGCACGGTAAACGCGCAATATCTGGAGCACGTTGCGTTTATCAACCGCAGCAATTCGGTGTATGTACGCCAGCGCTTCGAACAAGGTGAAAACGTTGAGATACGCCGCCAATTGGCCGGGCTGATCGATGTTGATCCGCAATCGATTGCCTTCACTCGCAATGCCACCGAAGCCTTGCAGTCGCTGATCCGCAACTACAACCGCCTGCAACCGGGCGATCAGGTGCTGATCAGCGACCTGGAGTACGACACGGTCAAAGGGGCCATGCGTTGGTTGGCAGGTTATCGCGGCGTGGAAGTGATCGAGATTTCCCACACCCACCCGGCCAGTTTTGACAGCCTGGTGCAGACCTATCGCCAGGCATTTACCCAGTATCCACGCCTCAAGCTGATGGCCCTGACCCACGTCACCCACCGCACCGGGCTGGTGATGCCGGTCGAAGCCATTGCCAAAGCCGCCCGTGAACAGGGTATCGATGTGATCCTCGATGGCGCCCATGCCCTGGGCCAGATCGAGTTCAACCTGGCTGAGCTTGGCATCCAGTTCGCCGGCTTCAACCTGCACAAGTGGATCGGTGCCCCCCTGACCCTGGGCTTTCTCTATATAGCCCCCGAGCGCCTGGCAGACATCGACCCGGACATGGGCGAGTTTCACTACCCGATGACCGATGTGCGTGCACGCACGCCCTACAGCACGCCGAATTTTCCGGCCCTGATGACCTTGCCGCTGGTGCTGGAAGAACATCGCGCCTTGGGTGGCGCGGCGGCCAAAGGTGCGCGGGTGAATTACCTGCGTGATCTGTGGGTGAGCCAGGTGCGGCCGTTGCCGGGGATTGAAGTGCTGACGTCGGACGACCCTCGGTTGTATTGCGGGATCACGGCATTCAAGTTCATCGGGCGTGATCAGCAGGCGATGGCGGATCGCTTGCTCAACGACTATGGCCTGTTCACGACAACCCGTGTCGGGGCGGCGTTTGGCACCTGTATCCGGGTGACGCCGGGGTTGGTCACCTCGGCGGCAGACATTGATGTGTTGGTAAAAGCAATCACTGAACTAAACGCAGATTAAACCTGTGGGAGCTGGCTTGCCTGCGATAACGGTACATCAGTCACACCTGTATTTTCTGACCCACCG
>NZ_JBOICG010000302.1:0-3504 GCF_050739995.1 Pseudomonas sp.
TTCGCCACCCAGCGCGGGGCAAGCCCGCTCACTACAGTGATGGGTTTTGCCTCTCAGGGGTTCTGCAAAAACACTACATACCCCCGAAACCACTGACTCTCCTTCAAGTACCCCGGTGCTTCCCATTCCCCGCCTTGAATCAACCCCACCTTGAATGGCAACCCCAGTCGATTCATCCGGGGTAAGTACGCCGCGTAATCCGGAATGCTATGGCGGCCCTGATAGGTCTGTACCACCACCTCATCCACCACGCCCTTGAGCTGGGCGATGGCGGTCGGGTCGGCGTTGCTGCTCCAGTCCATCAGGCCGGTGATGCTCAGGCGCAGGTCGGCGGGCAGGCGTTGGCGCAGGTCGCGCAGAAAGGCGGCGTATTCGTGCAGGTATTGGGTGCGTGCGTCGAAGTCGATCTGGATGCCGACCACCGGGTTACCCGCCTCGCGCCAGCGTTGTACCTGGCCGAACACTTGGGTGTAGATCGGCTCCGGCCAGTGCAGGGTGTGGGCCCGGTACACCACCCAGACTTCGCCTTGGGTCAGGCGTGGCACGCTGATGCCTTGGGCGATCAGTTGCACGCCGCGTTGGGGCGCGCGGCGGGTGGAGTTGATCTGGCCCTGGAGGATGTACAAGGTGTTCGCCTGTTTGAGCACCGGCTGGGGCGTGACACCACTCCACAGCCAGAAGGCGTCATAGTCCCGGGCGTCGACAGCGCCAAAGGCCGGGCTCGCCAGCAACAGCAAGCCGAGCCACAGGGGCTTCACCAGTAGTACTGCAACGATTTGCCCCACTGGGTGTCGGCAAAGCTGGTTTTCAGCTGACGGAACCATGCCTTGCGCACGGCCGGTTTAACGTCATTGCCGCCGCAGCTGTTATAGCCGGAGGGTGCATAGCAGTTGATCGCGCGGAACAGGGCATAGGCCTTGTCGTTCTTCGGTGCCTTGGTATTGGCGATGACGAGTGCGTAACCGTCAAGCCGCGAGAAGGTTTCACCTTTGAATTCCGAAGCGGTACTGCCCAGGCTACCAGCGGCACGTGCTTGTTCCAGAGGCATGCCATCCAGGCCGTTACGCAGGATGAACTCGCCGAAGCAGTTCAGGCCCTGTGGGTTTTTCCCGTCGTTCTGCAAGGTTGCGGCAGTTTGCGCGATGCTCGGGCATGCATAGCCGGACTCCGCTTTGTCACCGCTCCACTGGAATAGCTTCAGGTTCTGGCTGGCGCTGTAGACGTAGCCCAGGCTAGTACCCAGTTTGTCGTCGGGCGCCGGAGACGGCAGTTGCTTGAGGTCGTCGGCGAAGGTGGCGAACTGGCTGTGCAGCAGGTCTTTGTAGAGCAGCACGAACTGTGCGGTGTTGCGCTCCACTGGGTCGCTGGCCTTGGCGAGTTGCTGGCGCAGCAGGTCCGGTCCGGCCACGTTGCGCAGCAAGATGTAGCGCACCTGTTTGGCGCTGATCGGCGAGTCGGCGGCAAAGACCTTGGCCAGCTGGCCGCTGCGCTCGTAGTTCATGGCCAGGGCCAATTCCAACTGGTCACGTTGCAGTGGCAGCTTGGCCAGCGGCAACAGTTGCAGCCATAGCGCTTCTGCACTTTTCCAATCTTTTTTCTCTTCCAGAGCCAAGGCGCGCAGGGTCTGTTGGCTGAAGGCGAAATAATCCAGGTTCGACGGTACCTCCTTGGGCAACAGCTTCAAGGCGCTGTCGGGCTGATGCTCGACGTACAGCGCATACGCGGCCTGTACGTAGTCGAACAGTGCCGGTTCACTGGCAAAAACGGCTTTTTGCCCGTCGAGGTCTTCGCGGCTCAGGTTCGGTGGTGTGTGGGCGCGCATCGCCATCAGGTCGATGACCAACTGAATCATGGGGCTTTGCACGGTGCTGCGATTGGCCATCAACAGCTTGAGGTCGGCTTCTTCCACCAGCTCATCCACCGACGCATTGCGTTGTGCGTCCGTTGCCTGGGTCAGTTGCCAGGCGTAGGCCTGGGCCAGTTTGTCGGCGTCATTCGCCAGCCAGTACACCCGGCGCAGCAAGCCACGGGCAGAAACCGCGTAGGCGCCCTGTGGATAAGTTTTCAGGTAACCCAGGAAGCCTTCTTCGGCGTCGCTCAGGGCTGACTTATCCACACGCTCGAGTTTCGGCATGCCGTATTCGTCAAAGGCTTCGGCTTGCGCCTGGTTCAACGAGGTGCGCGCAGTCATGTACAGCGCGGTTTCTTTCAACCAAGGCAGGGCGCCGCTGCTGGCGGCGGCAAAACCGCGTTCGGCATCACTGAAGCGACCGCTGTAGAAGTCGGCGGCGGCTTGCAGATAGGTCCGCAGCAGTTGGCCTTCGGTTGACTGAATCTGCTGTGGGTCCACCACTTGGCCAGTCCACTCGCAGGTGGCGAGCAGTTGCAAGCGGGCCTTGACCAGCACGTCGCGCTCAGCCGCCGGCATGTCGGCCTTGACGACCTGACCGATAAACGCTGCGGCGCTGTCGTCGTCATTGCTGCGGCAGCGGCTGCCTTCGCCGCTGAGGAAGGCTTGACCAGCGGTTTTGGTATCAGCGCGCTGGATACCCAGCGGTGCGAGCAGTGCGTCGAGGCCGGGGCCTGATGATTCGTCTGCTTCGGACGGTGGTGTGTCATTGGAGGTCAGGCGATACACTGGGAACGGCACCGGGCCAAAGCCTTGCTCCAGATCGGTTTCATTCAGTGCGTTCGGCTTCAGGGGCTCCACCTTCTTATCTGCCAGCAACAGACGCAGGTTGACCCGGCTGTCATTGCCCGGGCTCAGGAAGGGCAGGTTGCTGCAGCCTTCAAGGTTGTCGCGGGATACCCGCCAGTCGGGGTAGCACGAGTCATCGCCGCTGGCCTGGGCTTGGAAGGAAAGGCCGGCGAGCAGCGCCAGTCCCAGAGGTGGCAGAAAACCGATACGCATGACGTGTCCTTTGATCCTGAATCCTTGGAGGGCACAATCATAACGTACGCCTGCAAAGACGTCGGCAGCACCCTACAATAAATTCAGATTTGTCCGCTTTGGGCAGTGGCAATTTGACCTCACTGCCCTAGACTGCCGGCATCATCAGGGAGTAGTGACCGTATGGAGCAGTTGCGTAGCTGGGTGTTCGGATTTTCATGTCTGATGGGCGTGGCGCAACTGACCATGGCGGACGATCCGTTGTTGGATCATCCTCCAGTGGCCACCTCCAATGCCGAGGAGGCGCGCGGCGTGTTGCGCGCCCGCGACCAGGCGATGCTGGCCAGCGAGTTGTCGGGGCGTATCGTCGAATTGCCCTTCAGCGAAGGCGAGTCGTTCAAAAAGGGTGACACCCTGGCCCGCTTCGACTGTTCGGCCTATCAGGCCCAACTGAATGCCGCTCAGGCCGCCAGCCGTGGCGCCGGTGAAGAGCTGGCCCACAACAAACAACTGGCGGCACTCAACTCCGTCGGGCGCTTTGAAGTGGCCCGCGCCGAAGCCAAACTCACTGAAACCCAGGCTCAATCCCAGGTCTACCAAGTACAGGTCAAACG
>NZ_JBOICG010000303.1:0-3004 GCF_050739995.1 Pseudomonas sp.
CCACAGAAGAGTGCTCGGCCAAGGTAGAGCTCAGGCGGCGAATCGCATCCTGACCTTCCTTGAACATTGAGCGGTAATCGCCCAGAACTTTCTCTTCAATCCGGCTCAAGTGATCCAGTTGAATCGGTGTGGCAGTTCCGGTTAACACGAACAGAACATAGGGTTTAGCTTGACTGACAGACGCGCTCCATCCTCCAGAAGCAGTGTTCTTCACCGACGATCCTCATACCGCTGCGCAGATAGAGTCTCCTGGCCGGGTTGTTCTTGAACACGGTCAAACGCAACACTCCCAGTGCCTGCGCCTTGAGCGCCATCTGCTCCAAAACCCAACTGCCCGCGCCCAGCCCACGACATGCCTCGAGCATATGTAGCTCGCGGATATAGAGCGCTCTGCTGTCGCGGCTCAAACTGATAAAACCCAGCACCGCATTGTCATTGCAGATCAGCCAGTTTTCGCGGCCCGCCCAGGCGACATCGAAGCCATCGTTGGACCACATCAGGCCGTATTGCAGGTAATAACCGCTCATGGCCTCATAGGTCAGGGCTCGTGCGAACGGTAGGTCCTGATCCGTCGCGGGGCGCAGATGAAACGCCATTCAGAGAGCTACCACTTGGCCAGCCCACCCCGCGCCATCGCGACGAGCAACCACCAGCGCATCCCCTACGCCAGGTGCCGCGGCCAGTAAATCGCCGTCAGCGGCCCAGATGGCACTGCGACCGGCGCAAACATAGCCACCTGATGGGCCACCATGGTTAGCCATCAGCACCAGCAAGCCATGCTCGGCCGCATGCCCCTGGAGCAAAACGCTGTCTTTTACGTAGCCGCCTTCGCTGATCAACACACCGGCGGCATAGACAGTGGCGTGCGCCTCAGCGGCCTGACGCGGGTGGCTCGCGTGGGAAAAATCCGCGCACACCGCCAGCACAACCCGCTCATCCCCAAGTTCGAGCGCCGCACCACCGTACCCTGGAACAAACGCCGCCTCTTCGCCAGGATGAAGGTGCTGCTTGGTGTACACCGCAAGAGAACCGTCCGCCCCCATTACCAGCGCAGCAATCAACACACCCGCCTCAGGTGCCAGGCGAATCGGCATGCCGACCACCGCCGTCAATCTCAATTCCCGCGCCATCTCGCGCAGCGGCGCCAGTACCGCGTCATCGGGAGCAATCGCCAATTCGGCGGCCAATGAAGGTTCATACCCGGTCAACGACATTTCCGGAAACACCAGCAATTGCACACCGTGCTCGGCAGCCGCGCGCATGAACGACAGGTGCCGCTGGATATTGGCCAGCACATCGCCCGCGATCGAGACGGTTTGAGCGGCAGCAAGGGTCAAGGCAGTCATGGTCGCGTTCCAGCAATCATTGTCAAAGTCTGACAAGCATATCTCGACCCATAGCACTCGGTCCCCCTGTGCAATAGAAATTACTGATTGAATCCTCCTGCGTGCCTCTAGTAAGCTCCCCCCATCATTTGGAGACACACCATGTTGCAACTCACCCACACTCAGGTTTGCCCTGCTGCCAGCGCCCAGCGCTCGGTATCGGCTACCCGTGCGTGCGGTTCGAGCGCAGCTGTAAGCTTTTATTTTGGGTATTGGTTTAGCCACTGGCGCGCCTGATACCTGAAATCGGCGCCCACTGCTCAAGGGGTCGCCTACCAGAGAAATCTAACCCCCGGTCGGCTCCCCGACCGGGGGTTTTGTTTTTTCAGGCCCTCACCTATTCAGCAAGAACACTTAAAGGACATACGACATGAACTACGCCACCTATTACCGCTACGACACTTCCACTGCATGGCGATTTAGCAAGCTCCGTTCGGGACAGCCTGCCGCCTCCGATCGGTCACCTATTGGTGGCAAGCCAACACGCGTAGCCAATACGGCCAATTGTCGAACACCCCAGTAGGGCAGAGCGTGCGGGAACAGCCCGCCGCTTGCCCAGGAAGCCTTGAATATGAACTCTGCCACCGCCGCTCTGCCCGTTTCGAACCTGAACAGCGCCAATGAAGCCCTGACTCAGCGCCTGCCCAGCTCCCTTGAGCTCAAGCACCAGCTCCCCCTCAGCCCGTTCCTCAATGAACAAGTCCATGCCCATCGCCAAGCCGTGCGCGCCATTCTCAATGGTGAAGACTCACGCTTGCTGGTGATTGTCGGCCCGTGCTCGATCCACGACCCGCAATCGGCCATGGAATACGCGCGTAATCTGAAGAAGCTGGCCCTGGAAGTCAGCGACCAGATGCTGCTGGTGATCCGCGCCTACGTCGAAAAACCGCGCACCACCATCGGCTGGAAAGGCCTGGCCTACGATCCGCACCTGGATGGCAGCGATGACATGGCCGCCGGCCTCACCCTGTCCCGCGAGCTGATGCGCGAAATGCTGCGCCTGGGCCTGCCGGTCGCCACCGAACTGCTGCAACCCATGGCCGCTGGCTACTTCGATGACCTGCTCAGTTGGGTCGCGATTGGCGCACGCACCACCGAATCGCAGATCCACCGCGAGATGGCCAGCGGCCTGAGCATGCCCGTGGGCTTCAAGAACGGCACCGACGGCGGAGTCGCGATTGCCTGTGATGCGATGCGCTCGGCGTCTCACCCACATCGCCACTTCGGCGTCGACAGCCAGGGCCATCCGGCGATCATCCAGACCCCCGGCAACCCCGACACACATCTGGTGCTGCGCGGCGGTCACCGTGGGCCGAACTACGATGCGCAAAGCGTGGCGCAGGTGAAGCTCGACCTGGCCAAAGCCAAGGTGACGGCGCGGATCATGGTCGACTGCAGCCATGCCAACAGCGGCAAAGACCCGCTACGTCAACCCGCTGTATTCAACGAAGTGCTGGAGCAACGCTTGCTGGGCGACACATCGCTGATCGGCATGATGCTCGAAAGCCACCTGTTCGAAGGCTGCCAGCCGTTGAGCACGTCGATGAAGTACGGCGTGTCGGTGACCGATGGTTGCCTGGGCTGGGACGGCACCGAGCAACTGTTGCGCAGTGCGGCGG
>NZ_JBOICG010000304.1:0-2794 GCF_050739995.1 Pseudomonas sp.
TGGGAGCGGGCTTGCTCGCGAAAGCGTCAGAAGCAACACCCATGGATTCACTGCATCAAACCCAGTCCCCAAATGCACTTGCCAGCCCCCCACCCGAACGGCGAAAAAAACCACCTGTCCTCCGTTCGGTGAAACCCCATGTCTCAAGCCAAGCCCCTGCGCAACGTGCTCTACATCATGTGCGACCAACTGCGTCGCGATTACCTGTCGTGCTACGGCCATGCCCATTTGCACACGCCGAACATCGACCGCCTCGCCGCGGCCGGTGTGCGTTTCAGCCGCGCCTATACCCAGGGCACCATTTGTGGGCCGTCGCGAATGTCGGCGTACACCGGACGCTATGTCAGCAGCCACCAGGTGGCGTGGAACGCGGTGCCGCTGCCGCTGGAAGAACTGACGATTGGCGACTATTTGCGCCCCCACGGCATTCGCACCGCGCTGGTGGGCAAGACCCACGCCACGCCAAACCTGGAAGCCTTGCAGCGCCTGCAAATCGACCCTGACAGCACCCAGGCCGAAGCGCTGAATGAAGTCGGCTTCGACACCTATTTGCGCCACGATGGCATCTACCCCGACAGCCCGCTGTTCGACGACAAACGCGAGTCCGCGCCTTACACCCACTACCTTCGCGAGAAGGGCTACAGCGGCACCAATCCCTGGCACGAATGGGCCAATGCCGCCGCCGGCGAAAACGGCGAGGTCCTCAGCGGCTGGCATATGCGCAACGCCGGGTTGCCTGCGCGGGTCGCCGAAGAGCATTCGGAAACCGTCTACACCACCGACCGCGCCATCGATTTTATCCGCGAGCAAGCCGAGCAGCCGTGGTGTCTGCACCTGTCCTATATCAAGCCGCACTGGCCCTACATCGCCCCGGCACCGTATCACGCGCTGTATGGTGCCAAGCATATCCAGGCGCCGATTCAGCCCGACAACGCCAGCGATCACCCGGTGTACCAGGCGTTTCGTCAGCATCAGGAGAGCCTGAATTTCTCTCGCGATGAAGTTCGGCTTACGGTGATTCCGACGTACATGGGTTTGATCAAGCAGATCGACGATCAACTCGGTCGGCTGTTCGATTACTTGCAGAGCAACGGCCGCTGGGACGACACCTTGATCGTGTTCACCAGCGACCATGGTGATTTCCTCGGCGACCATTTTCTCGGCGAAAAAGAGTTCTTGCTGGAACCCGCGGTGGGCATCCCCTTGATCGTGCGCGACCCACGTGCCAGTGCCGACATCAGCCGGGGTTCGGTGGACGAGCGCCTGGTGGAAACCATCGACGCACTGCCGACCTTCCTCGACGCCCTGGGCCTGCCAACAGCCGATCACCGCCTCGAGGGGCGCTCACTGATCCCGCTGCTGCACGGCGCCCCCACGACTTGGCGCCACTACGCCATCGCCGAATACGACTACGCGTTTCAAGCACCCGCCCGCGAGCGCCTGGCGCAGCCCATCGACCGTTGCCGCATGACCATGGTGCGCAGCGAACGCTGGAAGTACCTGGCGTATGACGGCTTTCGCCCGCAACTGTTCGACCTGGAAAACGATCCGCACGAATTGCACGACCTGGGCGCCGACCCGGCCTATGCGGCGGTGCGCGAGACCCACTTGGGCTATCTGTTCGAATGGCTGCGCGGCTTGAAGCGGCGCACTACCATCAGCCACACAGAGATCGATCTGCGCGGCAAACAATTTCGATACGGTGAGCCAGAAGCGGAAAAAGTAGTTCAGATAGGCGTCTGGTAAACACCACAAATCAAATGTGGGAGGGGGAAACCCCCCTCCCACATTTGATCTCCAACCTGGCTCAAATCCCCTTGGTGGTCTGACTGCGCTGCCCCTGCACACCCACCGGCACGTCGCCCTTGAGCGTCACCCGGCGCACGATACGTTCCTGGGTGCCGTAGTCGTCCACCGCGTAATGCTGGGTGGCGCGGTTGTCCCAGATCGCCACGTCGCCGGTGTTCCAGCGCCAGCGCACGGTGTTTTCCAGGCGGGTGACGTGGCTTTGCAGCAGGTTGAACAACTGCGTCGAATCCGCCTGGGAATAACCTTTCAGGCGTTTGACGAAGTGCCCCAACAGCAGGGTTTTTTCGCCGCTGACCGGGTGCACACGCACCACCGGGTGCTCAGTTTCGTACACCGTGGAGGTGAACACCTTGCGGTATTCCTCAAGCTTCTCAACCGACACGTCCGGCTTGCGCCCGGCGTAGTCGTATTCGTTGCTGTGCACCGCCCACAGGTTGTCGGCGAGCGCGCGCAGTTCGGCGCTGAGGTCGTTGTAAGCGCTGGCGGTATTTGCCCAGACCGTGTCACCGCCCGATTTGGGCGCCAGCACCGAACGCAGGATCGAGGCTTTAGGGTAGGCGTCAACGAAGGTCACGTCGGTGTGCCAGGAATTGGCGCGCTGACCGCGCGTGCCGTCCAGTTCCAACAGGAAGCGCGTGCCGTCACGCACCGGCACCGTCGGGTGGGCGATTGGCTCGCCGAGCAGGTGGGCGAAGGCTTCCTGGCCTTGATCGTCGAGGTGGGTCTGCTCGCGAAAGAAGATCACCTTGTACTGCACCAGCGCTTGCTGGATGGCCTCGACCGTCGCGGCATCCAGATCACCGGACAATTTGATGCCACGGATCTCGGCACCGATGCGACCGGCGACCGGGTGGATGTCCAGCGCCTGGACGACGGGTTGAACAGCGAATGCGGCGTTGCTCATGGTGATGCCCCTCTGGTGCGCTCTATTCATATGCAATTTAGATCTAGCAAATTAATAGATGCTTCGTTGACGGAATAAGAG
>NZ_JBOICG010000305.1:0-1567 GCF_050739995.1 Pseudomonas sp.
GGTCAGTTGTAGATGTATCCACTGACAGGTCGCCATCGGGGGCAAGCCCCCTCCCACATTTTGATCTTCATTTTTATGAGCGGGGCTTACAGGCCGTCAAGCATCGCCTTGTTACGCACCGCACCCTTGTCGGCACTGGTAGCCAGCAGGGCGTAAGCCTTCAGCGCGGTGGTGACTTTGCGCGGACGCTTCTCCACTGGCTTCCAGCCTTTCTTGTCCTGCTCGACCCGGCGTGCCGCCAGCTCTTCATCGCTGATCAACAGGTTGATCGAGCGGTTCGGAATGTCGATCAGCACCTTGTCGCCATCCTGCACCAGGCCAATCGCGCCGCCTGCTGCCGCTTCTGGCGAAGCGTGGCCGATGGACAGGCCCGAGGTGCCGCCAGAGAAGCGACCATCGGTCAGCAAGGCGCAGGCTTTGCCCAGGCCTTTTGATTTCAGGTAGGAGGTCGGGTAGAGCATCTCCTGCATACCCGGGCCGCCTTTCGGGCCTTCGTAGCGGATGATCACGATGTCGCCTTCTTTCACTTCGTCGGCGAGGATGCCGCGAACGGCGCTGTCCTGGCTTTCGAAGATCTTGGCATTGCCTTCGAACACGTGGATGGACTCATCCACACCCGCGGTTTTCACCACGCAGCCGTCCAGGGCGATGTTGCCGTACAGCACAGCCAGGCCGCCCTCCTTGGAGTAGGCGTGCTCGACACTGCGGATGCAGCCGTTTTCACGGTCGTCATCCAGGGTGTCCCAACGGGTCGACTGGCTGAACGCGGTCTGGGTCGGGATACCTGCCGGGCCGGCCTTGAAGAAGTGATGAACCGCTTCGTCGCTGGTCTGGGTGATATCCCACTTGGCAATGGCCTCTTCCATGCTACGGCTGTGCACGGTTGGCAGGTCCGTGTGCAACAGGCCGCCACGGGCCAGGGAGCCCAGGATCGAGAAGATCCCGCCGGCACGGTGCACGTCTTCCATGTGGTACTTCTGGATGTTCGGTGCAACTTTGCACAGTTGCGGCACGTGACGGGACAGACGGTCGATGTCGCGCAGGTCGAAATCGATCTCGGCTTCCTGGGCTGCGGCCAGCAAGTGCAGGATGGTGTTGGTGGAACCGCCCATGGCGATGTCCAGGGTCATGGCGTTCTCGAACGCCTTGAAATTGGCGATGTTGCGCGGCAACACCGACTCATCGTTCTCACCGTAGTAACGCTTGCACAGTTCGACGATGGTACGGCCGGCCTGCAGGAATAGCTGCTCACGGTCGCTGTGGGTGGCGAGGGTGGAACCGTTGCCCGGCAAGGCGAGGCCCAGGGCTTCCACCAGGCAGTTCATCGAGTTGGCGGTGAACATGCCGGAGCACGAACCGCAGGTCGGGCATGCGCTGCGCTCGTATTCCGCGACCTTCTCGTCAGAAGCGCTGGAATCGGCGGCGATGACCATGGCGTCGACCAGGTCGAGGCCGTGGGAGGCGAGCTTGGTCTTGCCGGCTTCCATCGGGCCGCCGGAGACGAAGATCACCGGGATGTTCAGGCGCAGGGCGGCCATCAGCATGCCGGGGGTGATCTTGTCGCAGT
>NZ_JBOICG010000306.1:0-3227 GCF_050739995.1 Pseudomonas sp.
GTGTGGGAGCGGGCTTGCCCGCGATGGGGCCCGAAAGAACAAGAAAAAACCCGCGCCTGTCACCAGTCGCGGGTTTTTCTTATTGCTTCAAGCGATCAACGCTCCAGCAAGATCCGCAGCATACGACGCAGCGGTTCGGCCGCGCCCCACAGCAGTTGGTCGCCAACAGTGAACGCGCCGAGGAACTGGCTGCCCATGTTCAGCTTGCGCAGACGGCCCACCGGTACATTCAGGGTGCCGGTCACCTTGGTTGGACTCAGCTCCTGCATGCTGATATCACGGTTGTTCGGCACCAGCTTGACCCATGGGTTGTGCTGGCTGATCAACGCTTCGATATCGGCAATCGGCACATCTTTGTTCAGCTTGATGGTCAGCGCCTGGCTGTGGCAACGCATGGCGCCGATGCGCACGCAGATGCCGTCCACCGGGATCGGGTTCTTGAAACGACCCAGGATCTTGTTGGTTTCGGCCTGGGCCTTCCACTCTTCACGGCTCTGGCCGTTCGGCAGTTCCTTGTCGATCCACGGGATCAGGCTACCGGCCAACGGCACGCCGAAGTTCTCGGTTGGGTAGGCATCGCTGCGCATGGCTTCGGCCACGCGACGGTCGATGTCGAGGATCGCGCTGGCAGGGTCTGCCAGTTGATCGGCGACCGCTGCATGGGTTGCGCCCATCTGCTTGATCAGTTCGCGCATGTTCTGCGCGCCGGCACCGGACGCCGCCTGATAAGTCATGGCGCTCATCCACTCGACCAGGCCGGCTTCGAACAAGCCGCCCAGGCCCATCAGCATCAGGCTGACGGTGCAGTTGCCACCCACGTAGTTCTTGGTGCCCGCATCCAGCTGCTGGTCAATGACCTTGCGGTTCACCGGGTCGAGGATGATCACGGCGTCGTCCTGCATGCGCAGGCTCGAGGCGGCGTCGATCCAGTAACCCTGCCAACCGGCCTCGCGCAGCTTGGGGAAGACTTCGCTGGTGTAGTCGCCACCTTGGCAGGTCAGAATCACGTCGAGGGTTTTCAGCTCTTCAATGCTGTAGGCGTCCTTGAGCGGAGCAATATCCTTGCCCACGGACGGCCCTTGGCCACCCACATTCGAAGTGGTGAAAAACACCGGCTCAATAAGATCGAAATCCTGCTCTTCCAGCATCCGCTGCATGAGCACGGAACCGACCATACCGCGCCAACCGATCAGACCTACACGTTTCATCGCAACTACACCTTGTTAAAAAGTGGGCCGCCTTGCAGCAACAACTGCAAGCGGGCCCGAGAGATTACAGATTCCGCAGCGCGGCGACTACTGCGTCGCCCATTTCTTGCGTACCGACCTTGGTGCAACCCTGCGACCAGATGTCGCCGGTACGTAAACCTTGATCCAGCACCAGGCTTACAGCCTTTTCGATCGCGTCCGCCGCTTCGCTAAGGTTGAAGCTGTAACGCAGCATCATCGACACCGACAGAATGGTCGCCAGCGGGTTGGCGATGCCCTGGCCCGCGATGTCCGGCGCCGAACCGTGGCACGGCTCGTACATGCCCTTGTTGGTGGTGTCCAGGGACGCCGACGGCAGCATGCCGATGGACCCGGTGAGCATCGACGCCTGGTCGGACAGGATGTCGCCGAACAGGTTGTCGGTGACGATCACATCGAACTGCTTTGGCGCACGCACCAGTTGCATGGCGGCGTTGTCGACATACATGTGGCTCAGCTCGACGTCCGGATAGTCCTTGGCGACTTCTTCGACGATTTCGCGCCACAGTTGGCTGGAGGCCAATACGTTGGCCTTATCCACCGAGCAGACCTTCTTGCCACGCACGCGGGCCATGTCGAAACCGACACGGGCGATACGGCGAATTTCACTCTCGCTGTACGGCAGGGTGTCGTAGGCCTGGCGTTCGCCATTTTCCAACTCACGCACGCCACGTGGCGAGCCAAAGTAGATACCGCCGGTCAGCTCACGCACGATCAGGATATCCAGGCCTGCCACCACGTCCGGCTTGAGGCTGGAAGCATCGGCCAGTTGCGGATAGAGGATCGCCGGGCGCAGGTTGCCAAACAGGCCCAGTTGCGCGCGGATTTTCAGCAGGCCGCGCTCAGGGCGGATGTCACGTTCGATCTTGTCCCATTTCGGGCCACCTACGGCGCCGAGCAGCACGGCGTCGGCCGCACGGGCGCGATCCAGGGTTTCGTCGGCGAGCGGTACGCCGTGCTTGTCGATGGCAGCACCGCCGATCACGTCGTGGCTCAACTCGAAGCCCAGGCTGTACTTGGTGTTGGCCAATTCCAGCACCTTGACCGCTTCGGCCATGATTTCCGGACCGATACCGTCGCCAGGGAGAATCAGAATCTGCTTGCTCATGCGTTCCTCATTTCATCAAGCGACCCGCCCGTGGGCAGGTCGGGAAAAATCAATCAGCGTTCGGCGAAGACCACCAACACGTCGGTGCTGAAGGTGCCGTCGGCCTGAATTTCGTAATAATCGCGCACTTCCTGGCCCATCGCCTTTTGCAGCTCAAGTATTGCAGCGCGCAATACTTCTGGGGTGCGCATGCGCTCGACCCACGAGGTGTATTCCAGGCGCAGGCGCTGGCGGCGGCTGGTGCGCACATACAAACCGGACTCGCTGAGCTGCTGCATCCATTCGGCGGCGGAATAATCGCGCACGTGACTCGTGTCGCGCAGTACTTCGACGGTTTGCAGGTAAGTGTCCAACAGCGGGCTGCCCGGTGACAAGACGTCGACGAAGGCCGCCACGCCGCCCGGCTTGAGTACGCGGCGTACTTCGCGCAGGGCCAGGCCGAGGTCGCTCCAGTGATGGGCCGAGTAGCGGCTGAACACGAAGTCGAACTCGCCATCGGCGAACGGCAGCCGTTCGGCGGCGCCGTGTACAGTGCGGATGTTGTCCAGGCCACGATCTGCCGCAGCCGCAGCAACCACGTCGAGCATCTGCTGCGACAGGTCGTAGGCCACCACTTCGTTGACCAGTGACGCCACATGGAAACTCACATGACCGGCACCGCAGCCCAGATCCAGCAGTCGCGCGGCGCCCTGCCCGGCCAGTTCGGCCTGGAGCAGTGCGAATTCGGTGCCCTGGGCGTGCACGGCACTGCTCAGGTAGGCCGAGGCTTGCTCGCCGAATTGTTTTTGCACGACTTGGGTGTGGGCGGTGCTGGTCATGATCGTTTCCTTGGGACTTGTGTTGTTTGTGCTGCCGCCTTCGCGAGCAAGCCC